>CAITZN010000392.1 GCA_903896915.1 uncultured bacterium | reverse complement strand
TGTTAAGACCAACGCTGTCAACCCAATGCAGAAACGCCAGGCTAGTTCTGTCAGCAAAATAGATCAGGTTGAAGATGAAACTCAGCGAATAAAATCAACTATCGAAGAATCGGCATCTCAAAGTAGTCAGTTTCGCGAGCAAACCAAGGAAAATATTGCTAATTTACAGAAATCTGTTGATTCTATCCGGAATAATAATGACGCTAAATTTTCTGAGATAAATCAAAAAATTGCTGTGTTAGACGAAAAACTCACCCAAGTGGGTGATCATTTCGGGAAAGCTCAACAGGCTCGCATCAGTGATGCCGAAAAACGTGCCCAAGAGGCCGCAAAAAAGGCTGAAGAGGCAAAACAACGTGCTGCTGCAGCATCCAGTGCTACTACTGCCACTAGTGCCGCCGCATCAAGTTCAACGTCAGGGGGAGTAAAGGTTGTTAATCCCAACTCAAAAAAAACTAAGGTAGCAGGTGCGCCGCCTGTTGCCGAGACGACACCGGCACCAAAAAAGACTGTAGAACAGCCAACTGCTCCATCTAAACCCAATGTTCAACAACCTGTTGTTGCACCCGTTCAAAAAAATACAGACAGTGGTTCTACAACTCCAGCGTCTGATCCATTCTCTCAGGGCATGAATCAATATAAAGGGAAGAGTTACAAGGAAGCCTATAAATCTTTTGAACAGAACCTTTCCTCTAATCCTAAAGGTTCCCAAGCTGCTAAAACACTTTTTTATATGGGAGAATGTCTCTTCAATCAAGGCGAATATGATCTAGCCATACTTGACTATCAAAAAGTAATATCCAACCATGGGTCGGATTCGCTTGCACCCAATGCCCTCCTTAAACAAGGGATGTCGTTTGAGAAATTGACCGATCACGAAACGGCAAAAATCATCTATAAAAAATTGATCAGCGATCATGGCAGTAGCGCAGAGGCCGCTCAGGCAAAGGAAAGACTAGGGAAATTATAAGAACATAACCCATTGAGAGGCCCTAAGAAAAAGAGACTCGACCTTCTGCTTGTTGAAAAGAGGTTGGCTGGAAACGTCGAACAAGCTCGGCGATTGATAGGCTCGGGAAGTGTTCTCATTGATGACCGTGTCAGCGATAAAGCTGGCAGCCTCATAAGCGATACTTGTTCAATTACAGTTAAAAACGTCCGGCGTTTTGTAAGTCGAGGCGGTGACAAACTTGCAGCTGGTTTACATAGCCTAAATATTGATCCGCAAGGATATGTCTGTGCCGACATCGGATGTTCTACGGGTGGATTCACCGATTGTCTGCTGCAACACGGGGCACGTAAGGTCTATAGTATTGATGTCGGCTACGGTTTACTTGACTGGAAGCTGAGACAGGATGAAAGGGTGATTGTTCTTGAGCGCACCAATGCTCGCTACCTGTCAGCTGACCATATTCCTGAATTTATAGATTTGGCTGTGATAGACGCTTCGTTTATTTCTCTGGAACCGCTCCTTGCACCTTTGCTTTGTTTTTTCCAGAGTGCCATCCGAATATTGGCTCTCGTGAAACCACAGTTTCAATTGCCACGTGATATGATCGGGCCAGGTGGCATTGTCTGTGATGAGGCTTTGCATCAGCAGGCCTTGACCATGGTTCAGCAGTTTGGCATCGACCTTGGTTTGCAATGCGCAGGGGTCGTTGCCTCCCCGATTCGGGGAATGAAAGGCAATCAGGAATTCTTCATGTTATTGACCGATTCTTATAGTGCGAAGAGTGAAGTAATGAAAAATCTGGGACAAGGAGATTATAATGAAGTTTCGGAAAATTCGTAAAAGTATATCGTTAACTGTCTTGGCGTCTGCTTTCGTCATGACTTCCGCCCTTGCCGGTGAATATATGAGTGTCGTTAAAGATGGTATCAATTTGCGTTCAGGCCCGGATACCAAAAAAGAAGTTCTCTATCAATTACCTGCCGGTTATCCGCTTGAAGTTGTTGAGCGAAAGGGCCAGTGGTTGAAAGTGAGCGACTTTGAAGGGGACAAAGGGTGGATCCAGGAATCGATGGTCAATAAAACACCTCATGTCATCGTCAAAGTTAAAGAATGCAAAGTCCGTAGCGGTCCCAGTAACAAAGATAAAGTAGTGGGTAGCGGTGCCAAGGAAGTCATATTTACTAAGGTTGACCAGAAAGGTGATTGGATCAAAATTTCACATCCAGATCTTAACGGTTGGATTCAGAAAGATCTTGTCTGGCCTTAAAATTATATAACCTTCTCCAATCTTTGTTTGGGGGGCATACCTGGCAGCCCCCCATGTTAATGCTTCGACGAACAGGTTGTTTTCTTTGTCGAATTCTTTATATGCACTATATCTTAAATTTCTGAAACCTCTTGACTGCGCAAGCGTCAGTCCCGCATTTTTTTACCGAATCAATTCAATCTCATTTGAGAATACTTCTGATGGCATCTGCGAAAAGGGTTTTTCGCAAAATTCAATTTTCACTCTAAATTTTCCGGCAGGTAGCTTGGGCGGTAGAGATGCGGAGAGAAACCGGGACGATTTGTGGTCGCTGATCATGATGCAACCTGATTTGTTTTTGGTCTGTATTGCTATAGGGATAGGTTGCTCTACGTCGGCAGAATTGTATAGATGGGCTGCTGGGAGCACACCGAACCCGAATGTGCTTATCCCCGAGAGAGACAACGTAATTTCTTCTCCACGCCTATAGCGATCGAAATCAGTTGAGAGGAATATGTGTCGATTGTCATCTGGTTTTTCACTTTTGGTCCCAGATGTTGCTGCTTCCCAATAGCGTGGCCGACCAGCGTCGAGATGGATCGTCTTTCCCCCATAATGGCCCACCCCACAACAGTTTTTCGCTCGCACCATCTCCCATAATTCTTTTCCGTCGATCCCCTCAATCCAGAAATCAAGGGCCATACCGTCAATGTGAGCGCTTGTCTTAGCGGCATTGGCACCTTTTTCGCGAATCTTATTGTTGTAATCGGGACTGCGATACCCTGACTCAATTGTAATCATTTTTCCGGGCGCGACTTGATCGGAAAAATAACTGAGCATAAAGAGTAACCTGGGGGAAATATGTTCACCTTTCTCTTCGGTCGGAAAACCAAAAACCCGGTCTACATCATCAAAACCCCTTTCATTGAACGATCCATCACGATTGAGCAGATGTATTCTGGCTTCTTTCTCATTACGCAGGTTTTTTAAATGAAGCGCTCCTCTTCCCATCAGGTAAAAACGATCTAAGGGCTGATTAGCTGAACAATGTCCGCAATAAAACATTGCAACGATATTAAGAAAAGCTGCAATCACTGCGAGAAGGGTGAATTTATTATTCATTTTGCGTCACTCGAGTCAGGTTTGTATTCTGAAGATTTTAAGGGGGGATGTCGATTATGTCTATTCCTACACGCTTTCCAAAATCAATAGAAATTGCAGGATGATGTATATAAAGGATAAATTCTCTGATAGAGAATAACCGCTGCTAAAAGGAATGGTGCAACTCTTTGTTAGGTGCTGCATCATATTTGTTGCACTTGGGTCCCGTAACCAATGGACGATAACGATAAAATCGACAT
>CAITZN010000391.1 GCA_903896915.1 uncultured bacterium | reverse complement strand
CACAGACTCGATGTTTTGACGGATATATCGACCCTGGTGGTAAGACGGTGTAATCACTGAGAATTTCATACGATCAGCCTTGCATATCCGCACCAGCTTTAGGGGGCGATCCATGGTTGTCGGACCACTTGCCGTACACACGCTCAGACCGAGTGGCCTTCGATTTGACGGATGATTTCGCAACAGACTGCGTCGGCATTTCCTTTGACCGTAGCGCCAATGCAAGAAACAACGTGAGCTGAATCATGCTGTTTGGCATAACAACATTGATAGAAAAGAAAGAGGTGACGAGAATATAGAGCAAACCGCCTCGATAGACGATTGCATACTTGTTGGCCGCCGGACCGACTGCGAAATACGAAGAAAGCAAGAACCACAACAACAGTCCCAAACCAAAAAAACCAGTCTTAATGACCACGACAGACCATGCGATATCGCCGGTATCCACTTGCACCGCTCGTCCAGTGAGAGGATTCACTAGGCCTATTTTGAAGCCAAGATTCTGAGCCGTGGCAGACTCTTCATGGACGAACCCCATTCCCATAGGCCAGCGCTTTATGTCACTGAAGACGTAAGTCAGACGCTCGTTCAAATGGGCAAGTCGAAAGCTCAGATTGCCGTCAGTGCTGGCGCGCCACGTCAGGTAGTTGCCCTCCACACTAGAGGCGACATCTTTCAAGCTTTCGTCAACTCGATTTTGAACTAAGGAACTCGTGGAATAAGCAACCGCCACCGCCCCGGTGACGGACAGAAGGAACAAGACCACGAATACCGAATTTAACAATCGCTTGCTCAAGTAGACCAACGTGAGGCCTGTCCCGAAAATTGCTGACCGTGTAAACGAAACGAATTGCACGGAGACCAGCAAGGCAAAGCCAATCCAACGCCCCAAGATCATGCCCAGGGTCTTCTCCGTGCCAGTGCAAAGTTTGTGAAAGAACAGCAGCAGAAAAAATATGAGGAAGTCTGGCGTACTGAGGAAACGCTTCATATCCGTCGCCCCCAGATATGGATTGAAGTAGTAGCTGTCAGGATTGATTATGTTCTTGCCAGTGAGGGGCTGAAGCAAATAGAGAATTGAGGTCACGATTACGATCCGCAGAAGCGTTGTGACGAAGCTCTCAAGAGCCACGCGCTCTGTGATCAGAAACAGCAGCAAGAAGAGCGGCCAAACAAAGACCCTGGCAGCTTGGAACGTCTGAACGGGAGGGTAAGAAAACACTGTAACGCTCGCAACCAGCACAAGCAGAACAAAGACTACATATGCCGCGGCAACTTTCGCCACACGTTCAGAGGCAATTGCTCTCCCCACATCGCTTGCGTTCAAGAGAAAAATCATGAATTTTTTTAATAACAACGACATCGATATGAAGCGGCATTTTACCGACTTGGATTTCAGTTTCGACAATAAAGTCATCACCAAGTAAATCTTTAAGCGTATTGGCAAAATGCGAATGCCATTTTCTAATTGTAATATTTTTTAAGTTACGCACTGATAAAGTATAACCTAAAAAATGAAAAAAGTCAACTTTTAAAAAAGAGCAAAATTTTTGGGGAAGGTACGGAAACACTTTTTACAAAAAGGGTTTCTGTGGTTCTGATCTTTTTTTTGTTTGTGGTGAGTTTTAGAACAAATTATATTGCGGTAGCAATATATGTTTTCTTTAGTTTTTAAACTTCAAAACTGATTTATTTTTACCTTAAACGCACTGAATATTTAGGCTT
>CAITZN010000390.1 GCA_903896915.1 uncultured bacterium | reverse complement strand
GAACCATCCGGCAGGTTTTGCAAACAAGGTGTCTCCGTATGGACTGGCATTTTCTGGGGTCAGTGGACGGTTGTGACTGCTTCGGCCGGATCACCATCGTCTTCGCCGCGCGGCCCCTCAGGCCTTCGAGGCAAGATACAGCTCAGGGATCCTTCCCCTGCTCGTGGGCTACTGCAGGCTTTGGCCAATCTGCATCAGGGTCGGCACCAGAAAACTTTGGAGGAAAACAATGGCCAGGATGAGCACCATCGGACTCAGGTCAAAGCCACCCATCACCGGCAGCACCCGCCGAATTCTCAACAAGAGCGGGTCAGTCGCCTGCCGGAGAAACCGGACAATGGGATTATACGGATCAGCATTCACCCAGGAGATGACAGCACTGCCGATAACCACCCACATATAAGCACTGAGGGCAAAATTTATCAGTTTGGCGATAGCCATGAGAAAATTACCGAGCATAAACATAGCAGATTCCTGAAAAGAATGAAAAAAGAGGCTGGAGGGCCATGTAATCGGGGCAGAACGTACGCTCAATGGCGTTTGTCCTGGCACGATATTTAAGGGTTAAGCACATCGTCAAGCCACCCGGCTGCCGCTCGCAATGGGTGCGGCAACCGTTGCCAGAACCAGGCGTTCCGAACCGTCCGCCTGTTGCTCCTTGGCCGCCAGCACCATACCATGTGACAAGATGCCCATGAGTTTCGCCGGCTTCAGGTTGGCAACAATGATGACCTTTTGCCCGATGAGAGCCTCCGGAGTGTAATGCAGGGCAATGCCGGCGACAATAGTTCGCTTCTCGGGTGCCTTTACAGTCAGTTTGAGCAACTTCTCCGACTTTGCCACTTTCTCAGCTGCAACGATTTCCGCCACTCGGAGTTCGACATCTTTAAACTGGTCAAAGGTGATCAGTCCCTCGCCGATATTGGCTTCCGGTTTGCCTGGCACCAGCGGTTGGCCCGCTGAAGGTGCCGCCGGTACCCCCGCTTTTTTTTCCACGCGCGGGAAGAGTTGCGCGCCTTTGTCGATGACCGTACCGCTGGGCACTTCACCCCACTGCCCCACGGCGTCAATTCCAGCATCGGCAAACTGTTTCTGCAATCCCAGAGCAGACGCCATTTTCTCGGCTGTTCCCGGCATGATTGGTTTGAGGACCAACGCGATCATCCACAAGGCCTCGGCGAGATGATACAGGACCATCTTTAACCGGTCGCCATGACGTGCATCCTTGGCCAGTTCCCAGGGAGCATTGCCAACGATATAGCGGTTGAGTAAACTGATAACCTCCCAGATAGCCTGGAGGGCTTTGTGAAATCTGAAGTTTTCCATGTATTCCCGGTACTGGGCAACCATGGAGGCCATGGCGCTCATCAGTTCCTGGTCTTCCGGTGTGAACAAAAAACCAGCACAACATTCCGGGATTCGGCCGTCAGCATACTTATCGATCATGGTCAAGGAGCGGGAAAACAGATTGCCAAGGTCATTGGCGAGATCAGCGTTGTGACGGGCGAGGATAGCATCTGCTGAAAAAGAGGAATCCAGTCCGAAACTCATCTCCCGGAGGAGAAAATAACGAACCGTGTCGACCCCGTAGGTGTCAACTAGTTCCTTCGGCCTGACCACGTTACCGAGAGACTTGGACATCTTGGTGGCATCTACATTCCAATAGCCGTGGACATGGAGCCGCTGGAAGGGCTCCAATCCCAGCGCTCGTATCATGGTCGGCCAATAGATGGCATGGGGTTTGAGAATATCCTTGGCAATAACATGCTCGGCGGCGGCCCAGTACATTGCGAAATCAGCGCCGTCGGGATAACCGATACCGGTCAGGTAATTGATCAGGGCGTCAAACCAGACATAGGTGACAAACTTGTTGTCAAAGGGCAAGGGGATGCCCCAGGTCAGGCGGGAGGTAGGCCGGGAAATACACAGATCTTCCAACGGCTCACTGAGAAAGGACAGCACCTCGTTGCGGTAGCGCTCGGGAGTGATGAACTCCGGGTGGGTCTGGATGTGATCAATCAGCCAATCCTGATATTTCGACATCCGGAAGAAATAATTCTGTTCGCTGATTGCCTTCGGCTCTACCAGATGATCGGGGCACTTGCCATCTACCAGCTCTTTCTCCGTCAGGAAACGCTCGCAGCCCTGGCAATAGAGTCCAGAATATTCACTGAAATAGATGTCGCCTCGGTCATGCACCACCTGCAGGATGTCCTGCACGGTCTGGATATGGTCGGGGTCCGTGGTACGGATGGTGTAATCCTGACGAATGGAGAGTAGCGGCCAGGTTTCCTTAAAGGTCGCAGCAATCCGGTCGACATATTGCCGTGGTGTTTCTCCGGCCTTGGCTGCGGCCTCGGCGATTTTTTCTCCGTGTTCGTCGGTGCCGGTCTGAAAGCGGACATCGTCACCGCAGAGCCGCTTGAACCGGCTGTAGGCATCGGTGACAATCGTGGTGTAGGCATGTCCCAAGTGAGGCATTGCATTGACGTAATAAATCGGGGTGGTGACGTAGGTTGTCATAATGAGAAAATAACGACTTAGGTTGTTAGAATGTAAATCTTATAGGCTTGAGAGGGTCAGAACGATAGCAATCAACAAGGTACTTCGACCTCGCCATCTAAATAACTCAAACCGACCACCCTCGCTCATATCCCCTGGCAGCGAAAAGTCAGTCGTCCTGTGGGGAATCTTCCTCCGGATCCTGTTCGTGGTCCTGTATCCCCCAGATGTCAATAGTTGACTGTCGGGATGAGTTATTCCCTTTTCGTCCCGGCCCTTTGCGGACGGCTATTTTTGGCATCGGATCCGCAGCCCGCCATTCTTCCTCGGTAAAAAATCGTTCTTCTCCCTCGGAGGAGACTGTAACCACCTTGCCGAGTAGAGGCACCTGCCGAATCACCAGGTATGATTTTCCCTCAAACTGGATGGAGCGACCCACCCGAGGCATACCTTTTTTCATGGTCCGGTAGGCCTCGTATTCATACGTCAGGCAGCAGAGCAGACGATTGCACAAGCCGGAGATTTTTGCAGGATTAAGCGGTAAATCTTGAATCTTGGCCATTTTGATCGATACCGAATCAAATTTGGTCAAAAAAGAGGTGCAGCATAACTCTCGACCGCACGCCCCAAGCCCGCCAATCATTTGTGTTTCATGGCGGACGCCTATCTGGCGCATTTCCACCCGAGTGCGAAATTCTTGAACGAGCGCCTTGACCAATTCTCTGAAGTCGACTCGGCTTTCGGCAGTGAAGTAGAAAATGATCTTGGAGCCGTTGAAAAATCGTTCCACCCGGACCAGATGCATCGGCAACTGCAGCATCCCGATCTGTTTACGGCAGAGCCGAAAAGCCTCCTGCTCAGCAAGAGGCAAGAGATCGTATTTTTCCTTTTCTTCGTCACTGGCGCGTCGTTGGATACGGTAGTTTACGGGACGATCGATTTCTTCGTTAATTGCCCCGGAAGAGCGGATGACGACAACCGCCGGCTCCGGGCCCTGCTCCGTCCGAACCATTACCTGATCGCCTCGGACAAAATCGGCAACATGGGCACTGGCAATAAACTCCTGCCCTTGCTCGCGGAATCGAATTTTATAATAATGGAGGGTCACATCCCTACTGCCACTTTCCCTGATACGGGGGAAGTCAGCAAGAGGGGGCCCGGTGTGCACGTCTGTCATATCATTTCACGGTGAATGGGTACCGCAGTCAAAAAGATCCAGGAGGAGTACTTCGCTGGTCAGACCACGGTTGCAGTTTCTGGCAAGCGCTTGTTCCGCCAGGTCAATAGCGGCTATCTTAGCAGAAAACTGCTGTAAATTCCAGCGTTCTCTTGCCAGCATCACGTCCTGGGTGAAGGAGGCGCAAGTGGCTGAGGTTCGAGCCGCCATGCCATTCTTCATGAATATTCGTAAAAGGGTGAGCAACGATGCTCCTCCTTCCTTGCACTCCGCCAGCTCGGCGGCAAGGGTCAGAGCTGTTTCAACCCGCTCTGCCCGATTTCCTGACTTGGCAACCAGTTGGTGGACCAATCGGCTGTGGAGCGCCAGGACATCGTCTGCCTCAAGGGTCAGCGCCTGACCGGGACACCCATCGATCAGGGCCGCTAGCGCTATGCTGCCGGCTGCATCGAGCTGCGGCTTGTGGCGCAGGATGATCTCGGCTGCCAACGGTAATGGCAACGGGGTGAAGGGAATGACCTGACAGCGGGAAATTATGGTGGCAAGCATCGATCCGGTCGAGTTCCCCACCAGAATAAGGAGATTGTCGGCAGGTGGCTCTTCCAGCACTTTGAGCAGGCTGTTGGCTGCTTCCCGCCGCATGGTGTGCACATCTTCAAGCAGGACGATTCGTTGTTTGCTCTCGAACGGCGCAAAGTTCAGTGCTTTTTTTAAGTGGCGGATCTGGTCGATCTTGATTGCCGCTCCATCAGGTCGAATGCGCAAGAAATCAGGGTGATTGCCTGAATTAAACTTGAGGCATCCAGGACAGGACCCGCACGGTCGCCCGGATTGCGGCTGGCGACAGAGGAGAACAGCAGCCAGGTCGAGGGCCACGGTGGTTTTGCCGACCCCATCCGGGCCGGTGAAGAGATAAGCATGGGCCAAGCGTCCGCTGGTCTGCGCCCGGCTTAGGAGGGTGAGGGCTTTGGCTTGGCCGAGAATCGCGGTAAAGGCCATGACTCAGAACAGGGTTTGCTGGCGTTTGACATCTGGTTGTGAAAGTTGCGAAGGCCTAGCAGCCGCCTGACCCTGGAAGGATCGAGCCTCTTGTGGCTCATCCCCCGTTTCCGTCGGCACTTCTTCGATGCCGCTGGCTCGAAGATAGAGATACCGCTCCAACGGCCTTTGGTAATCGGTCCATTGCCAGCCAGAACCCGCCATTTTATTACGAAGCCCTTCCATATAGTTCATCTTGGCATCCATATCGTCAAGATGATGCAACAGGATGGCCTCAGGGGTCATCGGTAGGACCGGTGAGCCAAAGGCAAACTGACCGTGGTGGCTGAGAATGATATGCATCAGCTGATCCACTTGGTCGCTCGTGATATCAGTTACTTTTTCTGCGGCTTTGCGGACCAGCTCCACTCCCAGGACCAGATGGCCGACCAGCCGGCCCCGGTCGGTGTAGCCGAAGGGCGGCCGGGCAAAATCGAATTCCTCGATCTTGGCAAGGTCATGGAGCAGGGCACCGGCTATAAACATGTCCCGGTCCAGCAGCGGGTAGTGGGCGGCAGTTTTTTCAGCCATGGCAACGATCGAAAGGGTATGCTCGATCAGGCCACCGATATAGGCGTGATGCATTTTTTTGGCTGCCGGGGCCCGCAGAAACCGAGCATACGTTTCCCCCTGGAAGATCTCG
The DNA here is from genome assembly GCA_903896915.1 of uncultured bacterium. Lineage (GTDB taxonomy): Bacteria > Desulfobacterota > Desulfobulbia > Desulfobulbales > Desulfobulbaceae > Desulfobulbus. Next base: position 2,183 of record CAITZN010000390.1, on the reverse strand, counting down.
CGAAGGAGGGCCTGTAAGGGAGGATCGGTAATGCCCGCGATGACCGTGTCCAACTCTTCGGCCATTTCCGCACGAGGCCGGGCGCTGGCGGGCATGAAATCGCCGAGTTGGACCGCCTCTTCCGCCACCTGCTGCAGAGAGTTGACGCCCAACTGTAACTGATCGCGAAAGGCTTTAGCAACGGCCTGCACCAGCACAAAACTCCCTTCTTCTGCCAAGGCCTCAAACTGATGGGCATTATCCCAGAGCCGAGCCTCGATTTCTCCGGTTTTATCCATCAAACCAAGCGCCAGGTAGGGCTTGCCAGCCTTGGTTTCAGCCAGGGATTTTCGCGAAACCAGGAATACATCCTGCAACTGTTGCCCGGCAATCAGCTGGGCGACAAAGATTTTTTTTTCGACTGCATGCGTCATACAACTGCCTCACCCCGGTATTTCGGGTATAGTTGCCTTGATTTCACCGGTCAGGCCGGTTCCCTGTGATACACTATCTCTTACGCCTTGCGCAAGCAGTTATGAAAATCGACCTCCTGATAACCAACTGCGTCCTGCTCCCCTGCCCGGGCTGCGACACGATGCTCGCTCCCGCATTTATTGCCATCAGCGGTTCACGCATCACTCAGATCGGGCCGATGGCGGAATGTCCAGTAACCGAAATCAGGACACACCTGGACGGACAAGGACAGTTGGCCATGCCCGGCCTGATCAATGGCCATTGTCATGCCCCCATGACCCTGTTTCGTGGGATGGCCGACGACCTGGCCCTGACCACCTGGCTCCATGAGCATATCTTCCCTGCCGAGGCACGGCATGTGAGTCCCGAGATGGTCTACTGGTGCGCGCAACTGGCTGCTGCCGAAATGCTGCTGGGCGGAGTCACCACAGTTGCGGATGGCTATTTTCTCGAGGATGTGGTGGCCCGCGCTTGTGCGGAAGCGGGGATACGATGTGTTGCGGCCCAGGGCGTCATCGATTTCCCGGCGCCGGGCGTGGCAGACCCGGCCCTAAACATCGAGGCGGCGCAATGTTTTCTGGAGCAGTGGCAGCATCGCGATCCGCTCATCACCCCAGCGGTCTTTGCCCATTCACCCTATACCTGCTCAAATCAGACCCTGGTTCGAGCTAAAGAACTGACCCGAAAATATCGGGCATCCCTGTTTATTCATGTAGCCGAAACCCGGGAGGAGATCCATCAGGTCGCCAACCCACTCGCGGCAACGCCGATCCGCCACCTGGATGCGCTCGGCCTGTTGGACCGGGACACCGTCTGTGTTCACTGTGCCTGGGCAGATGACCAGGACCTCGACATCCTGGCAGAGCGTCAGGCCGGGGTGGTGGTCTGCCCGCAAAGCAACCTGAAGCTAGCTTCCGGCAGGGCGCCGTTGCTGGGCATGCTGGAACGAAAAATTCGCGTTGGTCTGGGCACGGACGGAGCTGCCTCCAACAATAGTTTGGATATGTTCCGCGAAATGGGCATGGCCGCCAAAATCCAGAAAATCAGCCCCTGCGATCCAGTGGCAGTTTCGGCTGCGCGGATTCTTGCGATAGCCACCAGCGGCGCCGCCAGCGTTCTAGGCTTCGGTCCCGGTCATGGCCTGCTCGCTCCTGGCTCGCCCGCCGACCTGATTTTCATTGACCAGCAGCAGCCTCACCTCCAGCCGTTTCACAGTTCCAATCTCCTCGTCTACAGCGCAGGCGCTGCCGATGTCCGCACCGTTATCGTCAACGGCCAACTAGTAGTTCGTAACCGGGAACTCCTCACCATCAATTTGCAGGACGTCATGAACCAGGTTCGACGACTGGCGGTTGCATCGTAACCGCTCTTCAGGCGTAACTTATCAATGCCCCCCTGCTCAGTCTTTCTCGACCCGGATCACCTGGACAGCCGCCATTTGCCTGATGCCGCTGTGGGTCAGGCGTGCGCCCTCAACTACGGCGATAATCTCGCCAGCATGGATGTATCCCCACTCCCTGGCCATAGCGATAGAACGGAAAACCATCTCCGTGCGACCGAGTTCTTCCCGAATGATGAGGGGGAAAATATTGTTGTAGAGATTGGCGTGGCGGGCCACATGCAACGACTTGGTGACCAGCAGGGTGGGTACCTTGCGGTTCCACTTGGAAAGCATTGGATAGAGGGTGCCGTCCGGGTCAAGCAACAGGGTGGCGGCATTGGCGCTAAGG
>CAITZN010000389.1 GCA_903896915.1 uncultured bacterium | reverse complement strand
GATCCGGCTCGCGACAAGGTTTTAACAAAGATGAATCTTCCCTATCCACTCTTGGGGAAAACCGGAACGGCCAATGATTATCGTAACGCGGCCTTCATCGGCTATGTGCCTGTGCTGTCCTCTGAGGGTCAGCCAACATTGAGCCTGCAGGGCGGTTATACGGTCGGTGTCTACGCGGGATACGATACCAACCTGCCCATGGTCAAAGGGGCCTTCCATGTCAGCGGTTCTCTGGGCGCTTTGCCGACATGGACCGATATTGCACAGTCTTTGCTGAATGAGGAAAAAATAGGTGACCGTCTCGATGCGGTCGATTTGACCTTCAACGGGTTGGCCTTGCAATATCCTAATGTTCAACAAATTTTTGTTCCGGTTGATCCCCGTCTAGGGGGCGCTGTCGTACCCGGTTCTTCCGGAGCACGTCAAACGACGCCTCCTTCGAGGCCAGCCAGTCTCAGTTTTGGGGAGATGACCGAAGGTGGTCGTTTTGAACCGGAGCGCATGTTCGCTCCGTTTTGGAATAATCATTAACAGCTATACTCGTACGAGGCGCGCCGCCGGTTCATATTTCCGGCGGCTGATCGCCCTTGGTTTTTTGCCTTGAGTCCTCTCTGCTCTCTTTCATCTCGAAATCGTGATGTTTTTGCAGGATGCTAAAGAAAGAAATTGTCCGAATCGCCTTATTTTGCTATCTTGTCAACTGTTCCATTGGTTTTGTTCATCAACAGAATTTATGCAAGGAAGAGCCGTGTCTCTCGTCTGGAGCACACTGGTTTTGTAAATTTCTCAAGTTGCATTCAGGGATTTTTTTGTCTCATATCACTGTTCATGTACACCTCCTAACCCCTTGCCGGACAATGTACGGTTAACATTCGGCACCGACCCCTTCGGTATTCGCATACTATAATTTTCCCTCAACTCTGACAATTTTTGATCACCATGCTGCTCTCTTCTTTTTTTGGATACAAACGACTGTCTTTTGTTTTTTGCCTATGTGGTCTGCTTCTTTCCGGCTGTGGCCCTGTCGGGAGCCTGATGAATGATTCCACAGATACCAATGAAAGACGGCAAGCCACTACGAGGCAAGGGGGCTCAGGTCAACCCTCTTCTAAGGTCGTCCAGCGGGATCTGGTGACACCGGCGCTGACCTCGATCAACAACCGCATCTATACCTATGAACAGAAACTTGAGGAATGGAATGAGGCAGAGAGAAAGTTGGCCTCCTCGCCATTGCCACAGGAGAAATTGAATAAAATCAGCGAGTGTAAGGCGCAGTTGAACGATATTCTTACTGAATACAAAAATCTTCATAAACAACTGCTGCAGCAAAATCGGGTGGATTCCGCTCAATTGCTGGCTGGAGATGCTCTTCTGCAACTCAACCAGCAGGATATAGACTACCTCGAAGGCGGCTGCAGCCGGTTACTCGTCGAATTGAAGACGACGACTCCAAGGGCAGAGGCCGTGGCAGCACCTGATCCTCAGATTAAGGCGGCCTTTGATGCTGCCGACTATGACCGGGTCATTACCCTGTACGGGCAAACGGTATCGACACCCGGACTGATTCCCGCCTACGAGACGACTTTCCAGTACGGTCAGGCCCTGCTCAAAAATCATCAGGAGGCAATGGCGCGCAAAGTCTTTACAGATCTGCTTACCCGTGTTCGTCAACAACAAGGGCAGGATGCCTTGCTCTTCCAGCTGCTCCAAGTCTCCGGTGATCTGGATTTTAGCTGGGGATCTTATGACGAAGCACGCAGGCAATATGAAGAGCTTGTTCGGCTTTCCATGGAACGTGGTGCCAACAAAGCGGAGTGGGCGGGGTTGCAGCTTGCCGGTTTGCAGTATGGAAGTGCAAAACCCGAGGAAATGAAGGAATACAGCATTCTGTTGAAAAATTATCTAGCCTTTATCCCCAAACGCGATGGCTATGCCGTGGCCGAACAGGCGGAAAAATTTCTACTCACCTATCCGGCCTCGCGATTAGTTGCCAGCGTCAATATCATCGATAAAACTACACGGGAGCAGTCAGATGCCTGGCTGAACCAGGGAATTAAACGGATAGAAGCTCTGGCAAATGATCGTAAATCTCAGGAATCGCAAACAGCGGTCCAATCAGCAGAACCCGTTAACCCGCCACAACAGGGTGGGTCGGACGTGGTGAAGAGCACTGCATCTCCTGCCTCTACGGCACAGCAGCCCCCTGCTTATGACGAAAAGGCCTTGCAGGATGACTATAACAAGGGGATGAAACTTCTCGAAGCCAAGGAATATGACAAGGCTATTGAGGCCTTTACTAAACTGTCCAGGACACCGTATGAGGAGAAAGCTCGTGTTCGGATCGAGGAGGCTGCAAAGTTAGGTGCACAGGAAGATCGTCAGAAGGCAGCGGATCTTTTTGTCCGTTCCAGTGGCAGCCGTGATCCGGAAGGCAAGAAAAAGCTGCTGCTTTCCTCACGGCAACTGCTTCAAGGTATCCTGGTAAAATACCCGCAATCAGGGTTGAACGACAAGGTGCAGAAGAATTTGAGCCGTATTGAAGAAGAGTTGCGAGCCATCGATCCGTCCCTTTTAACGGCACCTCCCGCAAAAGGGGGAGCGTATGTGCCTCCGACATCCCAAAAAGCTCATCCGGTGCCGTCGGTAAACATGCCCTAAGGTCGTGCTGAAAGATTCTTTTGCAGCCGCGATATTAAAAAATCGTAGTCAGAAATGATCTGTTACGCAGAACACGCAGGGGCTGGTAGCCAGTAACTTGCCAGAGATTGGGCGTAATAGTAGTGATGTATTCCTCTCGCTTTTGTGCCATCGTCTGGGACTCTCCGTACTGTTTTTTCAACTGGATCCCATCTGTCTTTCTCCGACAATAGAGTTTTTTTTTATTTTCGCGATATTTCTCTCTTTCCCTCTCGAAAGGAGAGGAAGATGTCTTCATACCGTTGACAAAGAGGCGCATGTCGCTTACTTCTGTGGCAGCCTTCAACCTTGAGGCAACCTCTTTGTTTGATACAGCACGTTTGCCGGGAGCAGATGAAATGGTTGCAATGACATCAAAAAATATCGATCTTGGTGGGTGCGTGATCCACAGCCTGGAGTGCGGGGATCCTACCGGAGCCGCTGTTATTCTCCTGCACGGTATGAAATTTCAGGCCGCCACCTGGCAGGAACTCGGTACCTTTGATCTTCTTTCCGGGCTGG
>CAITZN010000388.1 GCA_903896915.1 uncultured bacterium | reverse complement strand
ATTTCACCCTGAAGATTAGCAAGAAAGATGCTGTCGTAAAAGGGATACCCTTTTTGCAATGCGGCCAGGAGATTTTGCGCCTCTTCACGGGCTTGCTTTCCGTTGCCGTTTTTTTCCGTCAAGGCTTCCGGGAAAACTTCCTGCTCCGACAAGATTACAAGATCAGTCATCCTTGCCTGCAACCAACTGTCGATTAATTTTGCAGTGAGCTGCACTTCCCGCTCCAACCGTCTGGTCAGTTCCTGATGTACAACAGAATGTGCACTGAAATAGGAAACGACCAATACTGCCACGAGTCCAATCGCGATCGTCATCAGGGCCGGGAAAAGAATTTTTTTACTGAGGCTTGAACGCATATTATGTCTACTTGGTGACCATATCAGTTGGTTGGATCTTTCGTATGGCAAAGGGGGTTCCTGTTTAAACAAAACAGTATCGTTAAAGGGGCTTGTCGTTGTGCGGCTTATGCAAAAGGGGCTATGCCCTGATTAACAGGACTAGTTTTTTTATTTATCTCGAGTTCTAGTGTCTCATAGAAGCAGAACCATTGCAAATTCTCCATGAAAATAATTCGGAAAATGACCATGCTGCTTTTTATTTTCCTGTTTTACAGGATTGGCCCCTAGGGGGAGAATGAGGGAGCTTTTCTACCTTGGTGTCGAGAAAACTCTTTCTTTGCCCCCCTCTTTTATATATTCTGGCTCATATAACAATTATTCTTGTTTTCTTTTCGTGGTTTTTTTCTCTCAGCCCCGGAGTTACGCTCTTGAAACCAACAGATATTGAAGATCCTGAATATTTTCACAAGGTCATCGATTGCCAGTTCGCCTGTCCTGCTCATACCCCGGTGCCGGAATATATCCGCTTGATCAGTGAAAAGCGTTATACCGACGCTTATATGATCAACTGGGTTTCCAATGTCTTTCCCGGCGTTTTGGGCCGGGTCTGTGACCGCCCCTGTGAACCGGCCTGCCGCCGGGGCAGGGTGGAGCAGGAACCCGTAGCTATCTGTCGGTTGAAACGGGTCTGCGCCGATAACCGCGACCTCGGGGTGACCGCACGGTTTCCTGAAGTCCCAAAGGTAAAGAATGGCAAGAAGGTCGCCCTGGTCGGCGGCGGGCCAGCCTCTCTGACCGTGGCCCGCGATTTGATGCCGCTTGGCTACCAGGTCGATCTGTTTGATGAGCAGGAGAAGGGCGGCGGTTTCATGCGCAGCCAACTCCCCTCGTTCCGTTTGCCGGAGGCGGTGCTGGCCACAGAGGTCAATTACATTCTCGACATGGGGGTGACCACTCATTTTAATCATCGGGTACAGAGTCTGAAGGCCCTGCTGGCCCAGGATTACGATGCTATCTTTGTCGGTACCGGCGCGCCGCGCGGTCGGGATCTGCCCGATCTGCCGGGACGGCAGGAGGGCGAAGGCAAAATCCATGTTGGCATCGACTGGCTGGCCGGGGTGGTCTTCGGCCATATCACAAGTATCGGTAAAAGGGTACTGGTTATCGGCGGCGGCAATACCTCCATGGACTGCTGCCGTACTGCCAGGCGGATGGGCGGGGAAGAGGTGCAGGTGGTGGTGCGTGGACCGAAGAGCGAAATGAAGGCCGCGCATTGGGAGATTGAAGATGCCCAGCATGAGGGTATTCCGATTATCGACAACCTCACACCCCTGGCCTTTGTGATTCGGGACGGGCAATTGATGGGGATGGAGTTCGAACAGGGGCGGGGATTGAACGAGCCGCCTGTGTTCATAGCCTGCGATGAGGTTCTGCTGGCGGTGGGTCAGATGAACGCTTTTCCCTGGATCGAGGCGGATGCGGGCATTGTGTTTGATCAATGGGGTCTGCCGGTACTCGATCCTCTGACTCTGCAAGCCTCACTCCCCCAGGTCTTTTTTGGCGGCGATGCCGCCTTTGGACCACGCAATATCATAACCGCCGTTGCCCAGGGCCACCAGGCCGCCATCTCTATCGATCTGTTCTGCCAGGGCAAACCGGTAAACCAGCGGCCGGGACCGCAGGTTAATCTCGCCGGCCAGAAAATGGGGGTGCATGACTGGCTCTATCACAATCAGGTCGCTGAAACCGAGCGCCAGGCCGTGCCGATGCTGGCCAAGGCTAAGACTCTGAAAGACAGGCTTCTTGAGGTCGAACTTGGTTTTGATCAGAAGATCGGCCAGACCGAATCGCTGCGTTGTCTTAACTGCGATGTACAGACGGTGTTTAACGCTGGGGAATGCATCGAGTGTGACGCCTGCGTCGATGCCTGCCCGGAGAGCTGTATCAATTTTATCGACAACGGCACTGAAGAGGATCTGCGAGCCCGGCTCCGCGCCCCGGCACTGGATCTCGGGCAGAGCCTCTATGTTTCCGGGCCGCTGCCCACCGGGCGGGTGATGGTCAAGGACGAAAACGTCTGTCTGCACTGCGGTATCTGTGCGGAGCGGTGTCCGACCTCGGCCTGGGAGATGCAGAAATTTTTCTATCAATCAGCACAGGCAGGGCAGCTATGAAGCAGTTGGAAGCCGTCAACGATTTTGTCATCCGTTTTGCCAACGTCAATGGCTCCGGCTCGGCGAGCGCCAATAACCTGTTCGCCAAGGCGGTGTTCCGGATGGGCGTGCCGGTTAGCCCCAAAAACATCTTCCCCTCCAATATCCAGGGGCTGCCAACCTGGTACGAGGTTCGGGTCAACGAGCACGGCTATCTGGGTCGGCGGGGGGATGTCGACATGGTGGTGGCGGTTAATGGCCAGACTTTGCGTCAGGATTACGATGGGCTCGCGTCCGGCGGCTATTTTCTCTTCGATAGCTCCAAGCCGCTACCCGAGAACTTCCAGCGTGACGATGTGGTGGTAATCGGCATCCCCATGACCCAGTTGTGCAACGAGACCTTCGATAATCCACGCATGCGGCCTCTGCTCAAGAATATAATCTATGTCGGAGCCTTGGCTTCGTTGCTTGACATAGAATTGCAGGTTTTGATTGATAGCCTCAATAACCAGTTCCGCAAAAATCCTAAACTGGCCGCACCTAACATCCAGGCCCTGCAGTTGGGATATCAGTATGCTGGCGAGCATTTTCCCCGCGTATGCAAACTTTCGATTGGTCGTAGCGACCGGGTTGGGGATGCGATCATCATGGATGGCAATGCCGCCGCCGCTCTGGGGGCCCTCTATGGCGGAGCCACCGTGGTCGGTTGGTATCCGATCACCCCTTCCACTTCGGTGATCGAGGCTTTTGGCAAGTATGCTGAAACATTTCGGATGGAAGCCGATACCGGCCGGATCAAGGCGGCCATTGTTCAGGCTGAGGACGAACTGGCCGCGATTGGTATTGTTATTGGGGCCAGCTGGAACGGGGCGCGGGCCTTTACTGCCACCTCGGGTCCGGGCATCTCGCTCATGGCCGAATTTCTCGGACTCGCCTATTTTGCCGAGATACCAGTGGTGCTGATCGATGTTCAGCGTACCGGCCCCTCTACCGGCATGCCCACCCGGACCCAGCAGTCTGATCTCCTGGCCTGCGCTTATGCCTCTCATGGCGATACCAAGCAGGTGCTACTTTTCCCCTGTGACCCCAAGGAATGTTTTGAGATGACCGCCGATGCCTTTGACCTGGCGGAACGGCTGCAAACGCCGGTGATAGTGATGAGCGACCTCGATTTAGGGATGAACGACCACCAGTGCCCGCCGCTCCAGTGGGATGCGGCGCGCTGTTACGACCGAGGCAAGGTGTTGGATGCCGCCCAGCTGGAGGCACTGACCACGGACTGGGGGCGTTATCTCGACAAAGATGGCGACGGTATCTGCTATCGAACCTATCCCGGCACCCATCCCACCAAGGGGTCGTATTTTACTCGAGGGACCTCTCGCAACGAGTACTCCGGCTATACCGAAGACAGCACCAGCTATGTGCGTAACATGGAGCGCTTGCAGCTCAAGTGGGAGACTGCTAAAAGTCTGGTCCCTTTGCCTGAGGTCAAGATTCGTGACCCCAAAACCAAAGTGGGGGCGATTTTTTATGGTACCACTACTCACTCTGCCTGCGAGGCGATCGATCGTCTCTATCACCGGGGTCTGGCGATCAACAGCCTGCGGCTTCGAGCTTTTCCCTTCCAGGAGGAGGTGATGGATTTTATCCGGCAGCATGATCTGATTTTCGTGATCGAACAGAACCGTGACAGCCAGATGCGCACCCTGCTGATCAACGAGGGCAACCTGGATCCGTCGAAATTAGTGCCGATTATCAGCTTCGACGGTCTGCCGGTGGCCAGCCGTTACTTAAGCCGCGCCCTTGACGCCGTACTGCAAGAGCATGGTTTATTGCCGTCACCAACCGCATCCGGCCAAGGAGGTGCGTTATGACCTTTACCCGTCCGACCTTCCGTCATCCCGACCTCCCGCCCAATGCCGCCGGTTTTAACCGCCGCGACTATGAAGGGCTCATCTCCACGCTCTGCGCCGGTTGCGGGCATGATTCGATCAGCAACGCCATCATTCAGGCCTGCTTTGAGTTGGCCCTGCCGCCGCATCGCATAGTCAAGATGTCCGGTATCGGCTGCTCCTCGAAAACGCCAGCCTACTTTCTTGGCAAATCGCATGGCTTTAATTCGGTGCACGGCCGGATGCCGTCCATCGCCACCGGGGCTAACATGGCCAACCGCGATCTGGTCTATCTGGGGGTTTCCGGCGATGGCGACACCGCTTCGATAGGTATGGGCCAGTTTATCCATGCGGTGCGCCGCAACCTGCACATGCTCTACATCGTCATGAATAACGGCTGCTACGGTCTGACTAAAGGCCAGTATTCGGCCACTGCCGACAAAGGCTCCAAGAGTAAAAAAGGTCCGGCCAATGCTTTGGAATCCATCGATCTTTGCGAACTGGCCATCCAGTTGGGTGCCGGTTTCGTTGGTCGCAGTTTCTCGGGCGACAAGCAGCAGCTGGTGCCGATGATCAAGGCTGGATTGTCGCATGGCGGTCTGGCTTTCATCGATGTCATCTCGCCTTGCGTCACTTTCAACAATAATCCGGAGTCGACCAAGAGCTACCACTGGGTGCGGGAACACAGCGAGGCCACCAACACCTTTGATTTCGTTCCCGTCCGCCCGAGCATCACCACCGACTATCTGGAAGAGGTGGTCGAGACTGTGACTCTGCACGACAACTCGCAGATCCATCTGCACAAACACCCGCATGGCCCGGATATCACCGACCGTCGGCAGGCCATCGACACCCTTGAGGACCACAAGGCCCAGGGGATGATTCTCACCGGGGTGCTTTATGTCAATCCGGAGAGCTTGGATACCCACGAGATCCTCAATACCACCTTGCGGCCGCTCAATAGTCTCGCCGAGGCCGACCTCTGCCCGGGGGGCGCGGCTTTGGAGGCCATCAATGCCGGGCATCGATAACCGATAATGGCAACAACCAGAACAGGTCGCATTTATTAAATTTTCAGGACCATCGCACCATGACCATTAACACCCACCAACCCTTTCGACTGTTTCATGCTCCTCAAAAGTGGGAAGCGAATCTGTCCTCGCCCCGTCCAGTCAAGCGAGGTGGCAACCTGCTCATGCATTGCGTGGTGTTGCTCTCTTTGAGCCTGACCGCTTGTGCGGAGCAGTCCGTTAAATACGATCAATCGGGGGGCAAGTCTGCAGCGAATGCCCAAACAAGTCGCTCAGCGGCCGGCAACTCCGCGGATGTGTCGAAGCGCGGCACTGTTGGTAGGTACCATGCCCAGGGTATTACCGGGGATTTCGCCGGGTATGCCAGCCTGCAGCAGTTTGTCGATCGGATGGTGCAGAAGCATGGTTTTGAACGTGAATACCTGCTGGGTGTGTTTTCGCAGGCCCACCGTAAAAATTGGACGCTCGACTATCTCGCCAAGTCTGATCTGACCTTAAAAGGTAAGCCAAGTGTTGGTGGATGGACTCGTTATCGGGAAAAATTTCTGGACGAACGCCACATTGCCGCTGGAGTCGAGTTTGCCAATCGCCATCGTGAGGTACTAAAGCGCGCTTCTCAAAAATACGGGGTGCCTGAGGAGTACATTCTCGGCATCCTGGCCGTTGAAACCACCTTCGGCAGCTACGTGGGCAAGGACCGCGTCATTGATGCCTTGACCACTTTGGGTTTTGATTACGCCCGCCGCGGCGACTATTTCCGCGGCGAGCTGGAAAACTTTCTGCTGATGGTGCGGAAGGAGGGGATCGATCCGGCCAAGCCGGTGGGTTCGTTTGCCGGGGCTATGGGACTCGGTCAATTCATGCCGAGCAGCTTTTTGCAATGGGCGGTTGATTTTAACGGTGATGGTCGGCGGGATTTGTGGGATGCCGAAGACGCCATCGGCAGTGTCGCCAACTACTTCGCGCAGCATGGCTGGCAAGCCGGCCAACCCGTGACCACGCCCTTGCAGACGAAGGGCGTGGTCACGCTTGAAACTGGCATAGAAACCCAGTATTCGCTTGCCGCGTTGCAACAGGCAGGCTTGCATCCGACACGCCCGTGTGCCAGTCAGGGGCCGCTGCGTCTGTTGCTGCTGCGCCACGCAAACCACGATCAATACCTGATCGGTCATCCCAATTTCTACACCATTACCCGTTACAACCACAGTGCCTATTACGCGATGGCAGTCCACGAACTGGCGCAGGCTATCAAGCACAGGTTGTAAATACTCCAGCAGCAAAGTTGGTTGACTCTTCTCTAGGCAGTCCTTAATATTTAAGAATGACTATCAGATTAACTCCAGGAGTCGACAATGCAGATCACTGGCAGTTCTAATCCTAAGGTGGCATTCAGCGGTTCTGTGTTGCGAGTGGCCAACGAACAGCCGCAGCTGGCGGCTGATCTGATCAGTAAGGCCATCGAGAGTATGACACAAACCCAAAACGTGCAGT
>CAITZN010000387.1 GCA_903896915.1 uncultured bacterium | reverse complement strand
TGCAGACCATTGCCGATGTCGGTCTGGGGTATCTTTCGCTAGGGCAATCCTCGGTGACCCTCTCAGGTGGCGAGGCCCAGCGCGTCAAGCTGGCCAAGGAGTTGAGCCGGCGTTCGACCGGGAAGACCCTCTATATTCTTGACGAACCAACGACCGGACTCCATCCAGCTGATATCCAGCATCTGCTGCGTGTATTGGGAAGGCTGGTCGATGGGGGGAACACCGTGGTGGTGATCGAGCATAATCTGGATGTCATCAAGACCGCAGATTACGTGATCGACATCGGTCCTGAAGGGGGGAGCGGTGGTGGCCGGATCATCGCCAGCGGTACGCCGGAAGAAATCGCTCTCCATGCCGATTCCTACACAGGTATGTTCTTGAAGCAGTTCCTCAGCGACGACTGAGTCGTTTTTGATTTTCCTGCAAGGATTTCCTTGTTATGGTACGCCTTGTTTACCAAATCATGCCGGATGCCTGTTTGGGGTTTTCGGCTTTTATTGACTCACATAGAGAAAGGAAGAAATGATGACTGATCAAACAGCCAACCAGACGGATCTGCCGATTTTTCGTATGCAGAAGATGTACATCAAGGATTATTCCTTTGAAAGCCCCAATTCGCCCAAGGTTTTTTTAGTGAAAAATCAGGATCCGAAGGTTGATTTCAATCTGCAATTGAAGAACAACAAGCTCGATGATGATCATGCGGAGGTGTCTATCCATATCACTGCCAAGGTGCTTGATAAAAACAACGAAGATTCCGTGATGTTTATCGTCGAGATCGAGCACGCTGCGGTGTTTTTCATGAAAAATATCCCGCAGGAACATCATGATCGTGTCCTGGCGGTTGATTGCCCGTTGATGCTGTTTCCTTTTACCCGGCAGATTGTCTGTCAGGGGGCGGTTGATGGCGGTTTTATGCCGTTTTTGATGGAACCGATAAATTTTATCGCGCTCTATGATAATGCTCAGCGTACCGAAAAAGATTCCTGAGCAGGAAGCTTACTAGGTGGATAGTCTGTAGCGTTGAGCACTGTTAGCGCTTCTTCCGGTCTTCGGTCGGAAAAGGTGGGGCACTATAGTTTCTTTTTCTAACAGACTACAGCTTTAGCAATCTGAAGATCGCAAGAAAGAATGATATGCAGCTTTAAGCTGCACGGTGGGTGCCGTTTTCTCTGGGAGAGTGGCTTAGTGGTTGTTTTTTTGAAAAATCAGACAGGCGTTGGTGCCGCCGAAGCCATAGCTGTTGCTCATGACTGTGGTTAGGGGCACCTGCCGGTTTTCCTCGACGATGTTCATACCGACCGCATCCGGATCCATTTCCTCGATGTTGGCTGAGCCGGCTATGAAGTTGTTGTTCAACATGAGCAGGCAGTAGATGGCCTCATGGACCCCAGCTGCCCCCAGTGAATGGCCGGACAGCGACTTGGTAGAGCTGATCGGGGGATGGGTGTCACCAAAGATCTCTCGGATAACCTGTAATTCCACCAGGTCGCCGATGGGGGTGGAGGTGCCGTGGGCGTTGATGTAGTCGATCGGTGCCTCTGTTGTAGCCAGCGCCAACCGGATACAGCGGGCCGCGCCTTCCCCGGAAGGGGTGACCATCTCATGACCATCGGCGGTTGCTCCGTATCCGATGATTTCTCCGTATATCCTCGCGCCGCGTTTTTTGGCATGTTCTAATTCTTCAAGGATCACGATGCCTGCGCCGTTAGCAACGACAAAACCGTCCCGGTTGCGGTCGTAGGGTCGGGATGCCCGTTCCGGTGTGTCGTTGAATCGGGTGGAGAGCGCCCCCATGGCATCGAACATGGCAGTCTGGCTCCAATGTTCTTCGTCAGAGCCGCCGGCAAAGATAAGGTCTTGCTTGCCCATCTGAATCTGTTCCAGGGCCGCGCCGATACAGTGCGATCCCGTGGCGCATGCCGAGGAGATCGAATAGCAGACACCTTTGATGCGAAAGGCACTGGTCAGGCAGGCGGAAACCGTACTGCTCATGGTCCGCGGCACCATAAAAGGGCTGAGGCGTTTCAACCCTTTTTCGCGCATGGTGTCGGCGGCAGCAACCACATTTTCAGCCGAGGTGCCGCCTGAACCAATGATTAGTCCGGTGCGGGGATGAGAAACTTCATCCTCGACGAGGCCGGCATCATCGATTGCCTGCTGCATTGCGATTGAGGCGTAGGCGGCGGCATTACCCATAAAACGCAGATTTTTTTTGTCGATCTGTTCATGCAGGTTCACCTGAGTGAAACCGCCGAGATGCGATCGCAGTCCTACTTCACGATAGGGCGCATGGTAGCGGATGCCGGAGCGGCTCTCTTGAAGGGAAGAAAGAACCGCTGACAAAGTATCGCCCAGGGGTGATACAATGCCCATTCCTGTAATCACCACTCTTCGCATACAATTCCCTGTCACTCTGCCTGTCTGTGAATGGATAGTGGCCCGCAACTTTGACAGACCGGCATAACCTCAACCGTGCTGATGTTAACATGCGCCGGTACGCTGGTCACCCAATAAACGATTTCGGCGATGTCAGCAGGTTTCAAGGGC
>CAITZN010000386.1 GCA_903896915.1 uncultured bacterium | reverse complement strand
GGCCCTAGGTGCTTACACACGATTCGAGCTTGCCTTCTAATTTGTAAAAGGCCAGCGCAGTACCTTTAAAACCGAAGGGTTGAGGGGTTCGTACCAAAGAACCTCTCAACCCTTTTCTTATTGTCTCCAAAGCCTTTTCTTATGCAACTCTAAGTACGCCCTCTCGGGCTCACGTCACTCTGGGCAAGACAATCACTGCCTGGATCCCCTCACTACAGCTATTATGCAGGGCCAAGCTGCCGCCATGGTCGTCGACAATCCGTTTGACCATGGTCAGTCCCATGCCGGTGCCGACCATCTTGGTGGTGTAAAACGGATCAGACGCATGGCTCAAGTTATCTTCCCCAATGCCGCTACCGGTATCGCGAATCTTAATCCGAACCAGCGCCGCCTCCAGTTGCACCTCAATAGTCAGATCGCCGCCTCTCGGCATGGCCTCGACGCAGTTGCGAATCAGGTGGACCAAGGCTTGCTGGATCAGCCGTGGATCGACATCGACCACCGGATCGATCTCTGGAAAGAGCAGATTCTGACGGATGCCCTGTTCCTGTAAAGCATTGAAATGGAGCAGCAGGGCCTTACGGATCAGCTGAAACAGGTGAGTATGCTGACAGACTGGCTTGACCTGTTCGACAAAGCTAAAAAGATCTTCCAAGATTTTCTCAATTTTTTCCGCTTCACTTGCCATCATGCCAAGAAACTGCAGCCATTCGCTGTTGTCAATTTTCCGGGCAAGCAGACGCGCCGTACCGCCGATCGCTGTAATCGGATTACGGATGGAGTGCGCAAGTTGGGCAGCCATGTGACCGATGGCGGAATACCGTTCGGCCTCAATGAGCAGATCCTTGTTCTTCTCTAATTCGCTAGTGACATCCTCAAGCTCCTGAATTTTCCGTTGCATGGCCATGTAGAGATGGCAATGCTCAATGGCTAAGCTGGCTTGACTGGCGAAACTCTCCAAATCATGAATCCGCTCATTGCTAATGGGGGTGCGGCTCACGTAATGATCCGCAATAATAACCCCTAAGGAACGGTTGGCCGCATACAGAGGCACGACCACAAAGGTGTCTTCCTGGAGCAAGCCAAGCAGCTCCATGGGCATTGGAAAACCACACTGGCCGTTGACAACATTGATCGATTGCCGACTGCGAACCGACTTAATGAGGGGATGCTCAGCATCTGCAGCATCGACCTCCAGGGCACGCACAATCCGGTTGACCTCAAAATCGTTAGCTGTTTCACTTTCCAGGACTTTATCAAAGAGGGTATGCAACCCCACTTCCTGATTCCGCATATCCTGCCAGATGCGGTTCCCATCTTCGCGGTTTCCTGGTCCGATTGCTAAACGCCCCTTCAATGTTGTGCCGGATTCATCGAACAACGCCAAAAAGGCCCGGTTGAACTGAAGCCCTTCCTCGGCAGTGATCCCCACCAGAATCGCATGCAGCATCTCATCAAGTTCGATCATACTTAAATAGGCGGTATTCATTTTCATGGCTAGCTCATGAGCGAGCTGAATACGAAAGGTTGCCTGTTCGATCTGCCGTTGATACTGCCGGTTCCTGATGGTCAGCCGGCGTTTTTCCAAGACTCGACGCAAAGTGGTCAACAAGTCGGCAAAATGGACGGGTTTGGTGAGATAGTCATCGGCGCCATAGCGGAGACAATCGAGCGCGGTCTGGAGATCGGTCACAGCAGTCAGCATGATGACCGCAAGGTCTGGCCGATCCTGTTTTAATTCAGGCAGCAGTTTCATACCATCCGCATCCGGAAGGCCGATATCCAAGAGCATGAGGGCCACAGTATTCGTGGCCAACTGATGCCGCAACTCCGACGCCGATCCGGCGGTGACTACAGGAAAGCCCTGCTCCTGCAAAAATTCACACAACAGCCCAACGATATCGGCAAAATCATCGACAATCAAGAGCACCTCGTCCCCCTCCAACAATTCTTCGTTGGCGACTGACAGGGCCTGAGGGGAAAATC
>CAITZN010000385.1 GCA_903896915.1 uncultured bacterium | reverse complement strand
GTCCTTCCGTGATGCACCTGGACGAATGAAACGTCCTCCTTCGCTTCATTTACCATCCTGAATATTTATTGAGTTAAGCGGTGTAATCAGAATTATGCTCATACCTCGTGAAAAACCTTATCTGGAAGGCCTCAACAGTTATTACCTGCATCTGGAAAAATTCATTGAGCACATGCAGGGAGATATAGGTTCTGGTGGTCTTTATTGCAAATCACATAATCTTGAAATGCTCATTTTTTTCACAGAAAATGAGATTGTCCGTTGCCTTGTTCAGGAAAAAGGAGGACAGGCCACGGTTTCTTCATTCAGTGAAATCGTCAAAGTCTCTTTCAACCAGGCTAACTTTTCTATAAAAGTGTACCAACTTGAAGAACATGCTCTTTATTTCTGGGCCCATATGCCTTCATTCCAGCGTGCAAAATCGGTTTTGAAATCAACCGAAATCCCGTTGCCCGATCTTGTTTTTCGTCTCAAGCAGAAGCAATTTTCTGGTTTCATCGACGCCCAGGTTTTTAATAAAACCGAAAGCGGGGTGGTTTTCTTTCATGAAGGCAAACGGATTGGAGGATCGTACACTTGGGGAAAGGGAGGGATGAGCACCACCGATGAGGACTACAACATGCTGCTAAGCCGGATGCAGCAGTCAACGGAAGGGGTATTCACATTCGGCAATTTCATAAAGAATAACTAAGTTGTGCCCATAAAGGGACCATGCGTTTGGACCGTCATTTTTAGTGGTCGGCTGGTTGTTAACGAAAGCGTGGCTCTTGCAAATCTTTTCATTGCCTACAATCTTACCAGTATTTTCCAGCTACACTTCCTTTGTGCAATCCCACCCCTTCCCGGCAAGCTGACCGCAGGCCGCTGATATATCCTCACCGCGACTCGTCCTGATAAAAACTGTAAACCCATGGTTGCGCAGAATCTGCTGAAAACGGAGCACCTTTGCCCCTCCAGGGCTCTGATAAGCGCTGTCAGCTACGGGATTCACCGAAAGCAAGTTGATTTTGCATGGGATATCGCGGAGCAAGGCAGCCAGTTGTTCCGCATCGGTATCAGCATCATTGACGCCGTCCAGCAAAGTGTATTCAAACATGATCCGCTTGCGTCGTTTTTGCCTGTAATCACGACACGCCTCCATCAACATCGCAAGTGGGTATTTTTTATTTATGGGCATAAGGGTGCTGCGCACGGCATCGTCAGCGGCATGCAATGAAACCGCCAGATTAACGTCGGTCTGTTCACCTAACTGCATCATCTGGGGCACCAACCCACAGGTGGATACCGTGATTCGCCGGTTAGAGAAATCAAGGCCTCGTTGTTCAGTGAGGATCGAAATGGTATCGAGGAGCGGGGCTAGATTAGCGAGCGGCTCGCCCATGCCCATGAACACAACGTTGGTAAGGGAGTCCATATTTTGGGCGATCATCCAGTCCCGGACCGCACAGACCTGATTTATGATCTCGGCGGTGGTCAAATTCCGATGAAACCCCATGGCCCCTGTCAGGCAGAAGGTGCAGCCCATAGCGCAGCCTACCTGGGAAGAGACGCACAGAGTCTGGCGATCTTCCTCGGGAATCAGAACGGATTCGATGATTTCTCCATCATCAAGGCGAAAGCCGAATTTTACGGCTCCGTCCTTGGAGACCTCAACCATGTACTCTTCGAAGCGACTCATACAGGCCGATTCTGCGAGAATGGACCGGAATTCCTTGGCTAAGTCGGTCATCTGGGAAAAATCGGTGACCCCTGGTTTGTAAATCCAGGCAAGGATCTGGCGCCCCCTGAAGGAGGGTTGCCCCAGGGATTCGACAAACTGTACCAATTGTTCCTGGGTCAGATTTTTGAGGTCGGTTTTTTTCGGCAATGTCTGCATAAAGTTCTTCTCAAACGTTTGGTATCGTTTCGATAAATTGTCGATTTTGCAGGTTACGTTCTGCGAATGTTCACAGGGCCCGAAACGGTTCCGGTTTCAAGGGCAGCGCACCGGCTAGAGCCTGGTCTATGGTTGCCAGCATGCGCTCCTTATCCTTGGGCAATCTGCCATCCAGGGAAAAATAGTTTGAGGCATGGTTGGCGTGAAACTGGGTACGATGCGGTCCCAATCCGGCCAGGAGGCAGCGCAATTCACGGAAGAGCTGTACCTGGTCTGGCAGAGTGAAACGGTTGGCTAGCATCTGCTGATAAAGCGGAGTATTGGGGAGCAGCATGAGGGTGAGTACCGCAATCTGGTGCGGCTGCATCCGGTTAAGAACCGCCGCTGTGGCTTCTGCATGTTCCAAAGACAGCGATGCACCGGCAATCCCCAAAAGGCAAGTAACCGACATGAAAATTCCCGCGGTCCGTACTCGCTGGCCAGCTGTTATCATGGCCTCACTGGCTACACCTTTGCCAATGGCTTTCAGGGTTGGATCGTGACCGCTTTCCAGCCCCAGATACAATCGGGAGAGTCCCAATTGTCGATAAGCAAGCAACTGTTCATCCGTTTTCGCCTCAATATTCTGACAGCTGGCGTATGAACTCACTCGCCGAATCCAGGGCAACTTCTCCCGGATCTGCATGAGCAGAGCAGTCAGTTCGGCATCAGGCAGGGCCAAAGCGTCTCCGTCGGCAAGAAACAGGGTCGATTGTCGCTTACACCAGGTAGCTGCAAAATCGAGATCCTGTTCAACACGCTTTGCCGGTTTGATCTGAAATGATTTATCGCGGTACGCCCCGCAAAAGGTGCAACGGTTATGGGAACAGCCGGTGGTAACCTGGAGGATGATTGAAAAAGCCTCACTGGGGGGGCGGATGATATCGCCTTGGTAATCCAAAATATTGAACAATTCTTCCTGGAAAAATTATAGATAATTTACAAAAAAATAAATAGATGCAAATTGTTATAAACAAAGC
>CAITZN010000384.1 GCA_903896915.1 uncultured bacterium | reverse complement strand
CTACTGCCTACTGCCAACTTTCTTACTCAAATACCACTCATAATACCGCCCCACCCCCTCCTCCAAATCAACCTTGTGCGTCCATCCCAGAGAATGCAACCTCGATACATCCGTCACCTTTCGCATCGTACCATCAGGCTTCGATGCATTGAATACCAGTTCCCCTTTGAAACCCACAATTTTCTTAACCAGATGGGCTAAGTCGCGAATGGAGAGTTCGATGCCGGTGCCAATGTTGACGAAAGATGTACCGCCCATGCCCTGCTCCTCCCTTTCCATCAGATACACACACGCGTCAGCCATATCCTCGCTCCACATAAACTCGCGCATCGCGTTGCCCGTACCCCAGATCTCAACGGTGACTGAAGAATCGTGGCGCGTGACGCGTGACGCGTGACTCGAAACCCCAATACTGGCTAAGGTCGACCTAATCTTGTCTTCTGTCTTCCGTCTCCTGTCTTCCGTCTTCCGTCCCAAGGTCTTCGCGAAGTGCGTCGAAGTTGCCTACCTCAAGCAGCTTACCAAGATGTACCTTCCTCAAAAGTGCTGGTAAAACATGCGATTTCTCCAGGTCGAAGTTATCGTTCGGACCATACTGGTTGGTTGGCATCACGCTGATAAAATTCGTGCCATACTGTATATTGTAGCTTTCGCACATCTTGATACCGGCGATCTTGGCAATCGCGTAAGGCTCATTGGTATATTCCAGCGGCCCGGTGAGCAGGTACTCCTCCTTCATCGGCTGCGGAGCCTCCTTCGGATAAATACAGGTGGAACCAAGGAAAAGCAGCTTCTTCACTCCGTTAACGTAAGCCTGATGAATGACATTATTCTGCACCATCAGATTGTCATAAATAAAATCAGCCCGGTAAGTATTGTTCGCCATGATCCCGCCAACCCTGGCAGCTGCAAGAATCACATATTCAGGATTTTCCGCGGCAAAAAACTGCTCCACTGCAAGTTGGTTCCGAAGATCCAGCTCGGCAAAAGTCCTGCCGATCAGGTTGGTGTAGCCCTTCGACTGCAGATTTCTCCAGATCGCCGAGCCGACTAAACCTTTATGCCCTGCCACATATATTTTTGAGTTACTCTCCATATCTAAATTTAACTTAAGATATTATCCACAAATGGACACAAATGGTTGCACAAATACACACAAATAAAATTATCGAATGATGCGTTTGTATTGGAGCTTTGCAGCGCCAAAATTGATTAACAGACCAAGTCGGGAATCAGTTGCTTTTAGATAATTGATAACCTGAGCAGCATGTTCCGGAAGAAGGGTTTCAACAGCCTTGAGCTCGACAATAATTTCATCATAGCAGATAAAATCAGCTATATATTTCTTGTCCAGCACTTTTCCCTTGTATTTGATCTCGATAAAGGCTTCTCTATCATGGGGGATCTCCAATTCATCAAATTCTAATTCCAATGCCTCCTGATAAACCGGCTCCAGAAAGCCAGATCCCAGAACATTATGTACCTCCATAGCTGCACCTATAATATCATAACACTCCTCCTTAAAAAGGTACTCGTTACTATTATTTGTGTCTATTTGTGCAACCATTTGTGTTCATTTGTGGAAGTTTCTTGATATTATTCGAAGTAATTCAGCGTCTTAAACCCACCCTCTTTCAGATACGCATCTCTCTTGAAAATCTGTATATCCGACTCTAACATCTCCTTAATCAGATCACTCAGCGAATACTCAGTCTCCCAGCCTAGCTTCGCCTTTGCCTTCGCCGGATTGCCAATCAGCAACTCCACCTCCGACGGACGGAAATACTTGGGATCCACCCTTACCAGTGACGCGTGCCCGCCCACTGCCAGCAGGTGACGGGTGACGAGTGACGAGTAATGCTGAGCGCCAACCTTCTTTGAGAAAATGGGTTCATCGATATTGGTGACATGGCCTGCTTCGTCTACTCCGGTCCCTTCAAAAGCAATGGTGATGCCTATTTCGGCAAAGGCCATTTTTACAAAGTCGCGGATTGAAGTAGTCACTCCGGTGGCAATCACATAATCATCAGGCACCTCCTGCTGCAACATCATCCACATAGCCCTAACATAATCCTTCGCATGGCCCCAGTCGCGCTGGGCATTCAGGTTCCCGAGCCACAGCGAATCCTGCAGTCCGAGAGCAATACGCGCAACGGCTCTGGTAACCTTGCGGGTTAAAAAAGTCTCTCCACGGATCGGTGATTCATGATTGAACAAAATGCCGTTTGATGCATGCATGCCATAAGCTTCCCTATAATTTTTGATGATCCAGAACCCATACAGCTTGGCAACCCCATAAGGCGAACGCGGATAAAACGGCGTGGTTTCCGATTGCGGAACCTCCTGAACCAATCCATACATTTCGGAAGTGGAAGCCTGGTAAATCCTCGTCTTATTCGTCAGGCCCAATAGTCTCACTGCCTCCAGAACACGGAGCGTCCCCATGCCATCAGCATCAGCCGTATATTCCGGACTTTCAAAACTCACCTTGACATGACTCATCGCCCCCAGATTATAAATCTCATCGGGCTGAACCTCCTGAATAATACGCGTGAGGTTCATGCTATCGGTCAGATCGCCATAATGCAGCACAAACCGCTGATTCTCCACATGCGGATCCTCATAAATATGATCGATTCTCTCCGTATTGAACATCGATGCACGACGCTTAATGCCATGCACCGTGTATCCCTTTTTCAACAGGAACTCACTCAGGTAAGCTCCATCCTGACCGGTCACCCCGGTGATTAATGCGATTTTTGACATTTTATTTACCTCCGCGGCCCTCTTTTTCCGAGGGCCTATTAGTTTTAATTTTGGTTTTATTTTTTATTCTGTAATTGCTAATTTATGACTTGCTTATGACATATCCCGTTTTATAGCATATTACTG
>CAITZN010000383.1 GCA_903896915.1 uncultured bacterium | reverse complement strand
TTGCGAAATGTTTCCGTTCCTACTGACAGATTTAATGGAGCCGTGCCATCTTTGGGGTAAATTTTCCGCCCTTCAACACGATTCACTTTCACGCCAACAAGACCATTTTGCTGGTGAAAAAAGCAGAGCCCATCACCATTGTGAACAACCTCATCCCCTTCAAGCGTAAAGCACTTTGCCTCCACTTTCGAAATGCGACCGATTTGCTTGCCAATTGATTTAGGGGTGCGGAGCTCGCCGACAACATTTCTTTGCTTGTTAAGGAAATAGTCTGTTCTGCCGCGACTAAATGACCTTGAGGGGTCGGGGGTGAACCCAAATTGACATCGCCCCGAGGATGCACGCACCAAATCATTTCGTGCATCGATAATCGTATCAAGGGCCAGACGGTAGGTCGCTGTCACATTTTTCACATAGTTCTCATCTTTCAGGCGACCTTCGATTTTAAACGAACGTATTCCCGCTTCAATAAGCGAACCAAGATGATCTGACAGATCCAAATCCTTCAGGCTGAGGAGAAATCTGCCCTTTTCCAACACTCGTCCCTTGTTGTCCAGCAGATCGAACTTATGACGGCAAAACTGGGCGCACTCACCCCTGTTGGCGCTCCGACCAGCCATAACCTCACTGATATAACATTGCCCGCTGTAGGCAACGCAAAGCGCCCCATGCACAATAAACTCAAGTGAAACCGAAGTCGCGGCATGAATGTTCTTGATCTGGGCCAGGCTGAGTTCCCGGGCGAGAACGACCTGCGTAAAGCCCACATTCTCTAAGAATTGGACCTTTTCCACCGTACGGTTGTTCATTTGCGTCGAGCTGTGGAGTGGTATGGGGGGCAGGTCAGATTCTAAGAGACCAACATCCTGAATAATAAGGGCATCCGCTCCGAGCCCGTATAATTGATGACAGAGCGCCACAGCCTGGTCGAGCTCATCGTCATTCAAGAGCGTATTCAGTGCTACGTAGACCTTTGCACGAAACTGATGTGCATAGGCCACCAGTTGTTCTATATCGGTGAGGCTGTTGGCCGCAGCCGCTCTTGCACCAAAAAGAGGGCCTCCAATGTAGACGGCATCGGCACCATGGTTAATAGCGGCAATGCCGCAGCGAGTATTTTTTGCGGGGGCCAGGAGTTCGATTTTTTGCGGGGTCATGACTGTTCTATAGCTTCTTTTCTATCCGACTGGCATTGATAGTCCTTCACCACTGAACGGTTTGACAAAATTGCTAGGGTCACTGTTATGACAGAATGCGTATCAACGCCTCGGGATGAATGGGCCATCCGGCAAAACCTGCAAGACCCATTAAAATGCCAAAAGCACTGGGTACCAACGAAAGGAAATAAAACCACCATTGGTGCGTCAATGCGGTGACTGCCAGCATGGAAATGGCAATCGCTATCAGAGCGTCCGACATATCAAACTGGTCATCTCTAAAATTGGCCGCATCGTAATCCTTTTGATCCTGTTCGGCCTGAGCCTTCAATTCTTCTTTCTTTTGCCGCTGTTCAGCAGCTATTTTTTCATAAGTTTCAATAGCTGGCTGATAACGTTTCTGCTCTGCAACCGAACTGCCCGCCGACAAGCGCAACTGTACAAGCGTCGCTCTGGCAACTTCTTCGCGGATATTGCGGGCCTGATAATACGCCCAGTGGTCAAGTTTATTCGCCTGCATCTGCTGCATGCTTTGGACGATATTATCATCCTTAACCTAGCAAATCCCTAGGAACGAAGCGAGTAGAGCTACCGTGATGGCGATAACCATATTCAAGCGTTTTGTTCGATCCTCTGATTGATTTTTGGCTTTTTCAACCGCATCCATTGGGTCAATTTCCATTACAGTACCTCCATGTTTGGCAATGTCAAAATGTGGCAATAAAATTATGGGTTGCTCAAATCTGTTTGCAAAGTTAACAGATAACGAAAAAAGGGTTAAGAGTATATCTACAATTCGACACGCATAACAGGGGCGCGAAGGGTGTCTTTTGATTATCAAATTCCCACCCAACAGATATGTGGCGAGAATTGGGTTTAGGTTATGCGGATGGAGCTGACTTGGTGGAGTGATATCGACGGCTAGTCAAACGTAGGGTGACATTGAAAACAAAAGTCGCCCTGGAAATTCAGGCAAGCTCTATGCAAAAATGAACGAATTTTGCTCCATTATTTTTGATGGGTGAAGAAGGCTCTTTTCATTTGATTCGATTGCTGCCAGATAAGGGTTATAGTCTCAAAGCTCAAAGCTCAAAGCTCAAAGCTCAAAGCTCAAAGCTCAAAGCTCAAAGCTCAAAG
>CAITZN010000382.1 GCA_903896915.1 uncultured bacterium | reverse complement strand
TTACGATGACAAGCCCTTGGGAACCCTTGTAGAATCGCAGCGAGACGGAAAACACGGTATCAAAAACTACCAATCACTTGATACCGTATTTAATACCGTGTTTATCGTGCGGATGTCAACGAATTTGTCCAGACTGTATCGGACGCTAAAAGCAGGAAAACCCAGCATTACTGGGCTTGTACGGGACGGCATTGGATGTTGCCGGATGATGCGTGGCGGAAGTGCATGGGAATCGAACCCACCTGCCGAGTTATTCGCCCGACACACCGGATTTGAAGTCCGAGAAGGCCACCAGTGCCCTTTCCACTTCCGAAGTGATTTGATATCTAATAGTTATTAACCAGAAAAACAACTTTTTATTATCGTTCCCCCTGTGCACCAGCAGACCGGGGGAAACGACAGGAAGGGCTAACCACCCAAATTTATACAATGGAATGTGAACAACTAATACGCCTTATCAAAGACTGGTATGTCCGGGTCAAGCAGGAAACAATGGCTCCTGCCCGGATGATGCAGTTTGTTGATCAACACGTCAAAGGATGTAAAACCTGCCAGACCGACCTCCTGCTGTCGGACGAAGTGGAAAAAGTGCGGGATTTCATCCTCCCGGAAGCCAAACTTCCAAAAACAGTCCGCTCATCCGACGAGAGTTCGACCCCGGAAATCTCTCCCAATGAAGATGACGAGATGGATGAAGACAATGAGTTTTCAGATGACAGCGACGAAGACCTGGATGACCCTATAGACGATGAGGATCCGCTGAACGACGACGATATTATTTGACGCGTGTTCGGTTCGCCTTTCCCACCTTAGAAATCCCCTGCCGCACATCTGCCCCCGATACACCGGATTGCTCCGAGGTTTCCTGCCCCATTGCTGGCACGGAAATCTTGAGAAAACAGGCGGCACCGAGAAGGACAGCAACTCAACCGGCCGCTGTTCTGTTGGTGCTGGCAACCGTTTGTGTCCTGTGGTCGTTGCTATCGCCCAAGACACGGCAAAGTCTGCACGCTTGATCCGCACCGAGCAAACAAACCGGCCCGAGAGTACCCGTACCAGAGATTAGCCCGATTTCAGGAAACATACCATGCCCGCATGCCGCACCGCTTCCCCTGCCTACCTGAACAACCTGAGGGGAATACTGCTCTTTCTATCGATCCTGCTCTCCCCGTTTGCAGCGGAAGCCGACGATACCAGCTCGCTTTTCATCCAACAACGCCTTGAACAACTGTATTTTGAAGAACAGAATAAGATTGGCGAAGAACCGATTTATTGCGCCAGCTATCTCCTCGATTTATACCGTAAAAATCAATTTCAGCTGCTCTGGACGAATCCCGACAATATCGGCCAGCTGCTCTCTGCCATCATTGCCAGTGCTGATGAAGGGCTGATTCCCGACGATTATCACCTCAAAGCCATCACCCGGTATGATACCGAACTGAAAGAAACAACATCGTCGATGGCCAAGAATGTGGAATACGATCTGCTTCTCTCCGATGCCCTGGTTCTGCTGGGCCAGCACAAGAGGTTCGGCAAAGTCAATCCCCGCGAGGTCGAAGAGAAATACACCCTCGAGTCGGCACCTCCCCGTTCCTCACCCATCGACACCTACCTCGCCGCGATCAGAACCAGCACTATCCGAATGACCCTGGATCAACGCTCCCCCGATCATCAGGCCTATATCAATCTAAAACAGGCGTTAACCCAATACCGGAAAATTGCCAGCAATGGCGGCTGGCAACAAATCCCCGGGGGGCCCAGCCTCAAGCCCGGCATGCGGGACGACCGGGTAGCGGCTCTGCGGAAACGATTGACCGTCACCGGCGATTTCCATTCTAAGGGTTCGAGCGACCCTACTTTGTATGATGACACCCTGGTAGCTGGGGTTAAATCCTTTCAAGCCAGGCACCACATGGAACCCGATGGCGCTATCGGCAAGACCACCCTGCAGGCCATGAAT
>CAITZN010000381.1 GCA_903896915.1 uncultured bacterium | reverse complement strand
TGGCCGCGTGAGGAAGTGGATAGGCGCTTGCGACTGATTATGAAAGATATTCACCGGACCTGTCTTGAGGCTGCGGCTGCCTATGGCCTGGAAGGTGACTATCTGGCCGGGGCGAATATCGCCGGTTTTATCAAAGTTGCAGACGCTATGCTCGATCAGGGGCTGGTGTAGCAAGGAGGGGAGGTTCGGCGTGACAGGAGATGAGGGGGCAGGGCAGGATGTCCCGCTACGGTTTTCCAGAGAGCTTGATCGTTTATTTGGCAACGCCGTTGACGAATGTCCGTATGGCATGGGGCAGATTGCCGTCTATCATCAGGCGATGTTTGACCGGCTTGATGACGCGGCTATGGGCGAGTTGCTCGCCTACGGCTTCAGGCGCAACGGCAACTGCATGTATACGATGCGCTGTCCGGGGTGCCGCCTGTGCGTGCCGATCAGGATGCGTCCGGATCGGTTCCAGCCCAACCGTAATCAGCGCCGTGTCTGGAAAAAAAATCAGGATGTCGCGGTCGAGATCGCTCCTTTGACGATGTCGCGTGAGAATCTGGCTCTGCTGCAGCGCTTTCTCTCGACCCGTTTCTCCGAGGGACGCAGTGGTGCCGAAAGTTATTACACAGGTTTTTTCATCACCAGCATCAGTCGCTGTTTTGAAATCCGTTATCGGGTCGGCGAGCAACTGCTTGGCGTGGCTGTGGTCGACGGTGCATCATCCTGGCTGAATGCGGTCTACTTCTTTTTTGATCCCGAACAGAGCTGGCGCAGTCCGGGCACCTTGAACATCCTCACCATGAATCACATCTGTGCATCCCGGAAGATCGACCACCTCTATCTTGGCTACTGGATCGATGGCCATTCCAGTATGAGTTATAAAAACGCTTTTCGGCCCCACGAGCTGCTGATTGACGGGGTCTGGCAGGAGCAGCGGTAATCAACTGCTCCTGTATCCCTACACCTGTAGCGTAGATTGCTCGGCTATCACTCTTTTTCCTTCCAGTCCGGGCGCAGGTGCAGCTCGGTCAGTTGTTTGCGTGCCACCGAGGAGGGGGCGTCCGTGAGCGGACAGGTCGCCTTCTGGGTTTTGGGAAAGGCGATGACGTCGCGGATGGAGGGTGATCCGGTGAGCAGCATCATTAACCGGTCGACGCCAAAGGCGATGCCGCCGTGGGGTGGGGCACCAAGCTCTAGGGCACGGAGGAGAAAACCGAATTTTTCCTGGGCCTCTTCGGCTTCGATCCCCAGGGCGCTGAATACGGTTTTCTGCATGGCCGGGCTGTGGATACGGATCGAGCCGCCGCCGATCTCAGTGCCGTTGAGGACCAGGTCGTAGGCTCGGCTTTTCACTTCGCCGGGATTGGTCTCGAGCAAGGCCAGCTGGTCCTCGTTGGGTGCGGTGAAGGGATGATGTACAGCGGTGTAGCGTTTTTGTTCCTCGTCGTACTCGAGCAGGGGGAAATCGGTGACCCAGAGGAAGTTGAAGCTGCCTTCTGTCACTAGGCCGAGGCGTCGTGACAACTCCAGGCGGAGCTCGGCGAGAACCTGATGCACGGTCTTGGCCTTGTCTGCCCCGAAGAGGATGAGGTCACCGGGCTGGGCGTCGAGAGCCTCGGCCATGGCCTTGAGTTCTTCTTCGCTGAAAAATTTGGTGATCGGTGACTGCCACTCGTCTTCTTTTACCTTAATCCAGGCCATGCCGCGGGCCCCGAAACGGCCAGCGTATTCGGTGAGATCATCGAGATCCTTGCGGGAGAACCCACCGCAGCCCTTGGCGTTGATAGCCTTGACCACGCCGCCTTTTTCAATGATCGAGTTGAAGACTTTGAAACCACAGTCCCGCAAAGCCTCGGTCAGATCGACCAGTTCCAGGCCGAAACGGACGTCGGGCCGGTCCGTGCCGAAGCGGCGGATGGCCTCATCGTAGGTCATCTGGCGGAAGGGCGGCTGCAGGTCAATGTCTTTGGTGGCCTTGAACAGGGCCTTGATCATGCCTTCGACGATGGTGATGATCTCGTCCTCGGTGATGAAGCTCAACTCCATATCGATCTGGGTGAATTCGGGCTGGCGATCAGCGCGGAGGTCCTCGTCGCGGAAGCACTTGACGATCTGATAATAGCGGTCCATGCCAGCAACCATCAGAATCTGCTTGAACAGCTGTGGCGACTGCGGCAGGGCGAAAAATTTGCCGGCATTGACCCGGCTCGGCACCAGATAATCCCGAGCCCCTTCCGGAGTGGAGCGGGTGAGCATCGGGGTCTCGATCTCAAGGAAATTGTTGTCATTGAGATAGGTCCGCACAGATTGCAGGGCCTGGTGACGGAGGATGAGATTTTTGGCGATTTCAGGGCGTCGCAGGTCAAGATAGCGATACTGCAGGCGGAGGTTGTCCGAAACCTCAATATCTTCGTCGAGCGGGAAGGGTGGGGTCTCGCTGGTGTTGAGGATGCGCAGTTCGTCAACCAGGATCTCAATAGCCCCGGTTTTGAGTTTCGGGTTTTCCATGGATCCTGGACGTCGCACCACCCGGCCGCGTACGGCGATGACCCATTCGCTACGCAGTTGATGCGCCTTGGCATGGATTTCTTCGTTGATCTCAGGGTTGAAGACGACCTGGGTGATGCCCCAGCGGTCGCGAAGGTCAATAAAGATAACCCCGCCATGATCGCGGCGGCGGAGCACCCAGCCCATGAGAATGATTTCCTGGTCCAGAAAGTCGAGGCCCAGATCGTTGCAGGTGTGTGTGCGCCGGAGCGCTCCCATTGATTCCATGTGTATTCTCCAAATAGAGGGCAGATCCACCATGGGCGGATCTGGAAAAAGCGGTGCCGGCGACGGGTGTCTTTTCGAGTGTGGTAGGAAGACGCCGGTGGGCAATGCTGTTAGTGTATCGTTGTTTGCAGGAGCTGCTTCAGGCGGAGGCTCTGCTCTTCAGGGGTTCCTGACATGTCAAAGGGCTGCTGTACCTGATTGGTCATGTCTCTGAGAATGCCTTCCTGTCGTGACCACTCGTCAACGCCGACTATCAGAGTGAAACGGGCGTTGACCCGCCCGGCCTGTTTGAGCTGTGCCTTGAGGCTGCGACCACTATAGTCGATCGCTGCCCTGATGCCTTGTTGGCGCAGAAGATGGGCCAGTAGGCTGCAGGGGGCCAGTGTCTCGCTGCCCAGGGCAGCGAGGAAGATATCCATAGAGGCAGCAGGCAGATGGCTCTCGGTATCCTGCTCCATCAACAGGGCAATCCGCTCCATCCCCATGGCAAATCCTATGCCGGAGAGCGGCGGTCCTCCAAGTTGTTCGATCAGGCCGTCATATCGTCCGCCCGCACCCACCGCAGCCTGGGCGCCAAGGTCGGAGGTGAGGAACTCGAAAGTGGTGCGCGTGTAGTAGTCGAGACCGCGGACCATGAACCGGTTGATTTGGAAAGGGACTCGCAAGGCCTGCAACGCTTCCTTAACTTCCTGGAAATGTTGGTCGCATTCGGGGCAAAGGGCCTCGAGCATGGAAGGGGCCTCCACTACCAGCGCCCTGCAGGATGGTTTTTTGCAATCCAGAACTCGCAGAGGATTAGTATGGGTTCGGCGTTTGCAATCCTCGCAGAGGTGTTCGATTGACTGCTCGAGATAGGTTATCAGTCTTGCCTTGAAAGGCGGGCGGCACACCGGGCAGCCCAGCGAGTTGATCTCCAGGCTGGTTTTGAGGCCGAGTTCGTCCAGCAGCATCTGGCCCATAGCGATCAGTTCGGCATCAATGCGCGGTTCGACTGCGCCGATAATTTCGGCATCAAGTTGATGAAATTGGCGGAGTCGGCCCTTTTGCGGTCGTTCATGCCGGAACATCGGGCCGATGGTGTAGAGTCGCTGTACCGGTTGCTGCACGTGCAGGCCATGTTCGATGAAGGCGCGCATAATTGAGGCGGTGGCCTCTGGCCGCATAGTGATGCCTTTGTCGATAAAGGTGTACATCTCTTTTTCCACCACATCAGTGGCTTCGCCGATGGAGCGGACAAACAACTCTGTCTTTTCCATGATAGGCATCCGGATTTCCTGCATCCCGAAACGCTCGAAAATATCCCGGGCGCACCGCTCTATATACTGCCACCGGATCACGTTGCCCGGAAGAATGTCTTTGAAACCGTTGATAGCTTGAATTTTCAAGAAAAACTCCAATTATGACTATAGGCGGCACTCTACACCTCAAATGCAACAGCCTAGATGCTGATAAAAAATAAGAATGTAATCGAAAAACCGGTGAAAAGTCAAGCCGATGTGGCTTTTTTGTGGTAGA
>CAITZN010000380.1 GCA_903896915.1 uncultured bacterium | reverse complement strand
CGTCGTCGATCACCAGGATGGCGGTTCCTTGTTCAAGGCTGTTCATGATAAAGGGCTGGTTGCGGGTTGAGGTTAGCTATAGGTGGCGAGATCGCGGAAGACCACAACGGCGCCGGTCAATTGATTGTTTTCCAGGATAGGGGTGCTGATGTATTCCACCGGGAAGCTCTGGCCCTCCCGATTCCAAAAGACCTCGTCGGAACCGAAATGGACCTTGCCATCCCGATAAGCCTGGTGGATCGGGCACTCTACCGCTGGATAGGGCGAGGCGTCAGGCCGGGTGTGGTGAATGAGGGCATGGTGCGCCTGGCCGATCAGATCCTCCGGCTCCCAGCCGAGCATCAGGGCAGCAGCTTTGTTGACAAAGGTGACCTTGCCGTCGATGTCGAGGCCGAAGATGCCTTCACCAGCTGACTCCAGAATAAGCTCCATCTGGCGTTGCAATCGTCTGGTTTCCGCCTCAGCTTGAATGCGCTCGGCGATCTCGCGGTGGAGCGAGGCGTTGGCCACGCTGATTTCGAATGTGCGGCGTTCCACCCGTTGTTCGAGATCGTTGGTGGTTGCGCTCAATTCATGGTTGGCCGCAGACAGTTTTTGTTCAAAGTCGGCACGTTGCCGAATCAGTACATTCATCTGGGCATGCGCCAGGTAAGCAACTACTGCAAACAGTCCAGCCAGAACCAATAGCGAGAGCAGGGCAAAAGGCCGCTGATCGAGGTCTGCCGGTCCGGTGAGCATCTGTCGGTCCATGAGAAAGAGAAAAAAGGCGGCCACGAGAAAGAACAGTGCCATTTGACTGGTCAGCCTGGTTATTTCCGGCATGTTTATCTCCCCGGTGCCTCTGCCGCTGGCAGATCGATGATTACGGTGGTCCACTTGCCCCACTGGCTCCGGATACGAAAAAGCCCTTTGTTCTCACGGACTAGGCTGTGGCTGATACTTAAGCCCAGTCCTGTCCCCTCACCCTTGGATTTGGTTGAGAAAAAGGGGTCCATCAGTCGGTCCATGAGGTCATGCTCGATGCCGGTGCCGTAATCTGTGATGGTGATACGAACGATATTCCTATTGTCGCGATATTTTGGGAAAGCTGCGATTGATATCAATTTATCCACATGGGCCGAAGGATACCGTTCGTTAAGGGCGTAACGGGCATTGCTGAACACATTGAGGAAAACCTGCTGAATATGCTGCGGATTACAGACAGCCAGAGGCAGGTTGTCGGCGTACTCTTCGGAAAGGGTGATTCCGTCGATCAGATATTGATGTTGCAACAGTTCGATACAGTTGCGGAACAGCACGGACACACTGACCGGCTCCGGCGAATCCTCCCGTTTGCGGGAAAAATCAAGCAGGTTTTTGGTGATCCCGGCAATCCGCCGCCCTTCCTTGATGATGCAACGGAGAAAATGGGCATTATTTTCGATCTGATTGGTATCGATCAGCATCTGGGCATAGTTAATGATGCCGTTGATCGGGTTGTTGATTTCGTGCGCCACACCGGCGGCCAGTTCTCCCACCGAGGCCAATTGGGCTGCGCGGAAGGCCTCGGCCTTCATCAACTGCTCCTCTGTAAGGTCGCGGGCCAGCAGCAGAGCGGCCCCGGATTTGCCGTCGTATTGACGCAGGGGGCTGACGGTAAGGAGAAAGTTGCCGCGTAAGCCGCGTAACTCGGTTTCAAAGATCCGGCTCTTCTTCTGGCTGAGCAGGACCTCAAGCGGGCAGATGGCCCCCGCGCGACGGCCGCCGTGGAGAATCTCACACATCTCTTTGCCGATGATCTCTTCCCGAGGCCGCCGCGCCGCCGCGACGGTCGCCGGGTTGACATCAAGGATGATCCCTTGCTCGGAAACGATCAAGGCTGGATCCTGCACCGAGGAAAAGATATTCTCCCATTTGGCGAGGGCATGGTCAAGCGCCCGGTCGGTCGCCATCCTGCCGGTGATATCGATGCCGAACAGGACCAGGCCGACCCGGCCCTGCTCGATTTCAGGGCGGATGGAGCCGTGCCAGTCGATGATCCTCTTCTCGCCGCTCCGGGTCTGCAGCTCAGCCTGAAAATTCATCTCCGTCTGACCGCCCTTGAGTACCTGGGAGAACCGATTCTGGCTCTCAGCCCGTTTGTCGGGACTGATCAGGACATCAACCCAGAATTTCCCTTTCACCTCTGCCTCGATATAACCGGTGACCTCTTGGGCCGTAGGGTTGAAGGAGAGAATCTCCCCACAATGGGAAAGCGAAACCAGTAGAGCTTGCACCGTCTGCACGATCTCGCAGTTGAAGTCCTGTTCCAGGCGCAGGTAGTGCGAGGTGTGGCGAAGGGAGAGGGCCCGGGAAATGGTGGCCACTACATTTGCGATGAAATCGAGTTCTATCCCGGCAAATCCACCCTCGCGGATCGAGAATATGGTTAGTATTCCATACTGCTGGTGATCATAGACCAAGGGCCAACAGCCACATGAACGGCTGCCAGTAAGAGCGGTGAGTAGACCAAGTGGGGTCTGATTGCGACTATTAGCAGCGATGAGTCCGGAAATGACGGGTTCACCTTCGGCGAGTGCCCGGGCCGCGATATTGTTCATCGATGTCTCTGTAACCAGTTTGGCTACCAGTTGACGGCACTGTTCCTCCGGTAAACCGTCTTGGGCAACGGTAGTGAGGGGCATGATGCTCCCGGCTTTTTCTTCACGGCCCACCCAGATCAGGCAGTATTCCGGATCCTGCAGCAGCAGGTTGCAGCAACGGTCGAGGAATACGGTCTCCTCGGCAGCGGGTTCGACCTGGAGTTCGCCAATTTCACGCAACAGTTTGTAGCGCTGCACATAGAGGGCTATTCTTTTTGTTTCTTGATCCATTGAAGATTCGTACCTCGGTACAGTTATCAGCAACGCGTCCGGCACTACGGTTTTGTGGTATTCGCGAGGCCATGCAACACAAATACCACACATCTGTAGCGCATCTGCGGCGAAAATGTTGTTTAAACTCTCACAACTGCATCGAACATGCCGAAGCTGTTGAAGAGCTGGAATTATTTTTAAAGGAAAGTAACATGAGTTGTTTGCAGTGGGAAGAGTTGCTGCAAGATTGGGAGACCTGACTGGGCGAGGTTTGCCGTTTACCGTGGCCTCCAGAGCTTCTTCCGATTATTCCAATCTGAACGTCCTGGTCAAGATGTTGCGTGAGCTGCGACCGGAGTTTCTGATCAACGCAGCTGGCT
>CAITZN010000379.1 GCA_903896915.1 uncultured bacterium | reverse complement strand
TGAGAGCTAGTACCGCTGGACAGGTAATGGTACTCAGGTAGCCCCGGAATTCTTCGGCCCGTTTTTCAAGTTTTTTTGGGGCCATGTCTGAGCAATCTGCCAAAAAAAGTACGACATCCGCCTCGCTCAGGCTCTCCAGCGCCACCCGCACCATCTGCCGATTCATCTCCTCCCTGGCCTCATGCAGACCAGGAGTATCGAGCAGGATCATCTGGTACTCCGGGCCAGTGACGATCCCCATGATCCGGTTTCTTGTGGTCTGTGGCCTGGGGGTGACAATGGCGATTTTCTGCCGAAGCAGATGGTTCAACAGCGTTGATTTGCCTGCATTGGGGGGGCCGATGATCGCCACTACCCCGGAACGGTAGATAAAACTATCCACTTAGTGTGTATCCTTTATTGAAAGAGTTTCGGGACCTTCCCCGAAGAAAATAATGACAAAGAGGTGGAATCTTGCTATCCACTGTAGCTTACCATGACCTCCGAACTTCGCAATGTGTTAAAAAGATGATCACCTCCGGTAGCCTTATTGAATTCATAGACGGCGGCAGATTTTACTGCGGCCTCGTCACCGGCGTTGCCGACAAAAAGATCCACCTCCTCAATCAGAACGGGCGGGAAATCAATCTGCCGGAATCGCGAATACTGATGACCTCCCGACAACTCTCCCCCAAAGATTCGAGTCGGGAAACCATTACCGCCACATTGCAGAAAATCGCCGCCAACCGGACAGCTCTTGCCGAAACGATTACCCTCAAAGATCTCTGGCAAATCGTCTGCGAAGAACCCGACAACGAATTTCCGCTGGATTTTCTCGCGGAGTTCCATTTCGGCGGTGCGGTGAATGATGACCAGCGAGCCGCTTTTTTACGGGCTGTTTTTGCCGATCCCCTCTTCTTTAAATTTAAAACCGACAAGATAATCGCTCACAGTCCCGAACAAGTTAAACAGCTAGAGACACAGCTGCAGAAGGAACAGGAAAGAGCGCAAGTGCTGGAACAAGCAGCGGACAACCTGCAAAAAATCATGCAGGGAATACCTGTCTCCGAGGACGACTGGCCGGATCGTGAGCGCTGCCTGCAATGGATTCGCCAATCGGTACTGTTCGGCAGCGAAAGCGAGGAGGACGAACTCGTCCGGCTGATTCTCAAAAAAGCGGGGCTCACCTCGCCTCATGCCGACTATGAACTGCTGGTCAAAGCGGGCGTCTGGGGTCCGGATGAAAACCTGACCCTGCTCAGATCGGATCAGCCTGTTGATTTTCCAGAACACTGCATCGAGATAGCCGGGACCCTTCGAGAAGCGACGCTGGAAGAGCTGCTTGCCGATCCCAAACGTCAAGATCTCAGATCACTCAACACTCTGACTATCGACGGCAGTTTCACCCGCGATTTTGACGATGCCCTCCACATCGAAAAGAAGTCCGACGGCACTATCCAGGTCGGCATCCACATCACCGATGTCAGTTACTATGTACCGCCCAAAAGTCCACTCTTTGCAGAAGCCCGAGACCGTTCGACCTCGCTCTATTTTCCCGAGGGCCACATCCCCATGTTGCCCAAAACGCTGTCTCTTGATCTCTGCAGCCTGATACAGGGGAAGGTGCGGCCAACCATAAGCTTTCTAGTTACCCTGGCAAAAGACGGCACCGTTGTGCAAAAGTCCATTGTCCCGGCCGTAATCGAAGTCAAACGCCAGTTGAGTTATCGGGAAGCAGATGCCCTTATCGAACGGGATGCCGACCTGGCAGCGCTGAATGTAGTGCGGCAACAGCTGCGCCAGCAACGGATCGACCATGGCGCGCTCCTCCTGTCGCTGCCGGATGTCAATATAGATATCCGTGACCGGGAACATATCCAGGTCTACCTGTCACCAGTTGACACCCCCGCCCGCAACCTGGTTTCCGAACTGATGATTTTGGCTAACGGCATTGCCGCCGACTATCTGGCCGGGCAAGAGGCACCAGGCTTGTTCCGTTCACAGCCACCGGCCCGTAAGCGGCTCATCTCCGGCGCCCAGAACAGCTTGCAGGATATTGCCCAGCAGCGACGTTTCCTGGCCCGCGGCGAACTAACCTCCCATCCCAAGCCTCATAGCGGCCTCGGCCTCAACTGCTACACCACCATAACTTCGCCGATCCGACGTTTTCTTGACCTAGTCATGCAGCACCAATTGAGCCACATGGTTCATGGCCGTGGCATTCTCTTCTCGGGTGATGAGTGCAAGACTTTTGCCGGTATCATCCAGCAGAACCTAAGCCGCGCAAATGCCCTCCGCCAACAACGGCACCGCTACTGGATCCTCCGATATCTCGAACCCAAGGAAGGGCAACTAGTCAACGCCCTGGTGGTCGGAATCGGTCCGAAACGAGTTAATCTCCTGCTCTGCGACTGCCTCTTTGACATCGACCTACCACCCAATTCAGCATTCCCGGTCGAAACCGGCGACACGGTACGTGTCCGACTCGCCAGGATCAAACCCCTGGACAACATCCTCAGGGTCGAATGGTAGAATCCGGATAAAACAGCAAGCGATTGTCTTTTTAGCTTGTGTGTATTGAAGTAAAAATTCAGTATTGGGTGTACCCAATCTGTTCCCCAGCTTCTTCCTGCAAAATGCCTACGCACTACGCAATCTCAGGGTCAGTGCACATTATCAATTCATTCTGATTGATAATACTTTGATTCAACTTCCTGGTGCCATAATTGTCCTTGTCATGGACAAAAAACTGCCCATCAGGTATATGACGTACACTACATTTAACCTTGGCTCTAATACAAGCGAGCGCCGACGTAACGGATAATCCGACAGCTTAATGAAATCATTGAACATAAAAATCATCATCCTGTGCGGTCTCGTCTTGTTCTCCTGTCCGTCCATGCCTTTTGCAGCTAACGAACAACATCCTGAAATCAAAGATATAATCGTTACCACCTCGGATAACGACCTGTTACTTTTCGCAACTGTTAAAAACTGCTTTACCCAGGAAATGCTTGATGGTGTCCGCACTGGCATTCCCATTGTCTTCACCTACCATCTCAAACTGGTAAAGACTAGTAACACCTGGATCGACACCAACCTCGTTGAATCATCCGTGACCCATACCATGACCTTCGACAGTGGCAAAAAAGAGTACCGTATCGCTTTCTCCAGCCAAGAGGGCAAGACCATCAATACCGCTAATCTTGATCAGGCCAAACAGCTGATGGCCGAACTCAACGGCATTAAGGTGATCGCCCTCACCCAACTTGTTCACGACGCCCCTTATGCCATTCACTTCAAGGTCACTTTGAAAAAAGGTTCCCTGCCCCTCGGGATGCATCGTGTAGTCCCCTTCTCTTCCTTATGGGATTTCGAAACCGACTGGCGGACCATTGAATTCAGGTATTAACCTGAAAGTCGAAAACTGAATGCTCACCGCCCAACAGAAACAAAAGAAACAGCGGTTGGTCCGCTATGTTATCGTTTTCTGTGCCCTGCTTATTCCCCTGCTGGGGTATGTGCAACGAGGGCTGCTCAGCGGCGACTTCAACCTGCCCATCTCCAGTACTATCCTGATTTTCGCCCTGATCAATATCAACGGGCTCCTGCTCTTACTCATGCTCTACTTGGTGCTGCGCAATCTGGTAGAGCTGGTTTTTGAGCGTAAACAGAATATCCTGGGATCCAAGTTGCGGACCCGGTTGGTCATCTCCTTTGTTTCACTCTCCCTGGTACCGACAACCATCCTTTTCTTCATCGCTCTGCGCTTTGTTTCCACCTCCATCGATTACTGGTTCAACGCCAAGGTGGAGGAATCCCTGCAATCCTCCCTCAAACTGACGCAATCGATCCTCCACGATACCGGCCAACAAGCTGAATATGCAGGTCGACAACTGGCCTCTATTCTGGAAAGTGGCACCTATGACCTTAACGACATGGCCGGCTTGGAACAATTTTTCATCAAGACCCTTAAAATTGACCTGCCTGGCGCCCCGGACAGCATTCAACTCCTCGACGGTGAACGTACCCCCTTGCTCGCGATCCAAGGCCCGCGACTACTGCCCATCGTCCTGCCGGTTACCCCTTCAGAGGCTATTCGACTCGCCTCAGCCAACAACCGATCCGAAGTGGTCACCCAGCGGACCACCATCGGCGAACTGATTCAAGCCATTACCCCGGTACAGTTAAAAACCTCCTCCCAGCAGTCCTGTTTCCTGGTGACCACAGTGCTGATCCCCTCAGCAAAGCTCGAAACCATGCAATCGGTTTCCGACGGGATCACGGGTTACCAAAATCTGATTATGCTCAAAGCTCCAATCAAGCTCAGCTTGATCATCATGCTGCTCATCATTACTCTCTTGACCTTGTTCGGAGCAATCTGGTTCGGCTTCTATATCGCCCGCAGCCTCACTGGACCAATCAATAAACTTGCCGAAGCTACAAGACGGGTTGCTGATGGCGACCTTGACTTTATCCTCGAAAAAGAAGCAGACGACGAGATGGGACTCCTTGTCGACTCCTTCAATTCCATGACCTCGGACATTCTCGCCTCCAACCGGCAACTGACAAAGGCACACTGGGCGCTGCAGGAAAGCAACGAGATTTCTGAGCAGCGCCGTCGCTACCTGGAAACCATCCTGGAAAACGTTGCCGCCGGAGTCATTGCTCTGGACGAGAACAACAACATAACCACCATTAACCGCTTCGCCGAAGAATTATTGGCCATTGAACCCGCCACTTTTCTTGGCAAGGATTTCCACAAAGCCCTGCCCAAACAGCATGTGCTGATCGTGGAGAGTTTTATCAAAGAACTGTTGAGTACCAGCAAGCCCTCAATTGAGCGGCATCTGCGGGTTACCATCCGTCGAGGCGAGACCCTTTCCCTCCAAGTTAACATCACCAGAATGGTCGACGACTGGCATAATCCCATCGGTTTTGTCATTGTCTTTGACAATCTCACCAATCTGGAGAAGGCGCAACGACTCGCCGCCTGGCAGGAGGTAGCCCGCCGCATCGCACACGAAATAAAAAACCCTTTGACTCCGATCCAGCTCTCAGCTCAGCGGTTGCGCAAGCGATATCTTGATAAAATCACCGAAGATCAACATATTTTCGACCAATGCACAGCCACCATCATCAATCAGGTCGACGAAATCAAAAAACTGGTAAGCGAATTCTCCGATTTCGCCCGGATGCCCAAGCTCCACAAAGAACAGAAAAACCTCTGCCGCTTAGTGGAAGAAGTAGTCTTTCTCTATCGGGAGGCTCACAAACACCTCGCCATCACCAGCAGCACAGATCCGACCATTCCGGAATTCTTTTTTGATGCCGTGCAGATCAAGCGCGTTCTGATCAATCTGCTCGACAACGCCGTTTCTGTTCTCAGCGATGGCGGGATCATCAAGGTGGCCCTCGGGTACAGCAATGATCAACACATGGTCCGGCTAGAGGTAACGGATAACGGCCCGGGTATAGCCGAGGAGGTCAAGCTCAGAATCTTCGAGCCGTACTTTTCCACCCGCAAATCCGGTACCGGCCTAGGCCTTGCCATTGCCCAAACCATCGTCACCGAGCATAATGGCGTCATCCGCGCCTATGACAACGCCCCTACCGGCACAGTGTTTACAGTTGAGCTGCCGTTTGATACCTGATATGGTAGCCATTCCAAATACCGCTACCTGAGAACCACATCCTTTTCTTCGGCCTGACCGACTCTGCACCGATGCCCAACACTATTCTGATCATTGACGACGAAGCCGCCATCCGCGAGGCGCTTTCGGGTATTCTTGCCGACGAGGGGTTTACTCCGCTGGTAGCAGCCTCAGCCGAAGAGGGGTTACAGTTGCTCGATGAAAAAGATGTCAACTTGATTCTGCTCGACATCTGGATGCCCGGCATGGACGGTCTTGAGGCCCTCAAATTGATCAAACAGCGTTTCGATCTACCGGTGATCGTCATTTCCGGTCATGGCACTATCGAAACCGCTGTACAGGCCACCCGGAGCGGCGCCTACGATTTTATCGAAAAGCCCCTCTCCTATGACAAGATTATTCTCTCGATTAACAAGGGAATTCAATTATCCCGGTTGGAACGGGAAAACCGGTTGTTGCGAGAAAGCGGCCCAACCAAAATCTATATCACTGGCAACAGCCCTCCGATCACCCGATTACGTGAACAGATCGAACGGGTCGCTCCTACAGATGCCTGGGTCCTCATCCGTGGCGGCCATGGCACCGGCAAGGAACTGGTGGCCCAGACCATTCACCGCCACTCGCTACGAAGCAAGCACCCGATGATCGCGGTCAACTGCGCCGCAATCCCCGAAGAACTGATCGAATCGGAGCTTTTCGGCCATGTCAAAGGCTCCTTCACCGGGGCAACTGAGAACAAAAAGGGCAAATTTGACCAAGCCAACGGTTCCACCCTGTTCCTGGATGAAATCGGTGACATGAGCCTGAAGAGCCAGGCCAAAGTCCTGCGCATCCTTCAGGAACAGAAATTCGAACGGGTCGGCGGAGTTCGGACTATCGAAGTCGATGTCCGAGTTCTGGCAGCAACCAACAAGAACATCGAAGAAGAGATTGACAGGGGCAACTTCCGGGCCGATCTCTTCTACCGACTCAACGTTGTCCCTATCATGGTGCCCGATCTGGTCGACCGACGCGAAGACATCCCCCCGCTGATCGAAGACTTCCTTAACCAATTCGGAAAAAAAGGGATTGGCAGGAAACAATTTGCCGATGAAGCCTTGCAACTGCTCCAACGTCACAGTTGGCCGGGTAATGTCCGCGAACTGCGCAATCTGATCGAACGTCTGGTAATCATGAGCCCTGGCGACCGGATAGGGGTGAACGACGTGGCCCTTTTCCTCGGCAACGCTCCTTTATTACCACTCCCCGTCCATCCTGGTGCGGGAGGGTATCACCTCTTATCTTCCTTTAAAGCAGCCCGCCGTCAGTTCGAAATGGACTATCTTACGGCCAAGCTCCTCGAAAACGACGGCAATGTTACAAAAACCGCCGAATTAATCGGCATGGAGCGTAGCCATCTCCACAAGAAGGTTAAGGCGCTGGGCATCACAGTTAAATAATACCCGCCTCCACACGTCTCACTTTTTTATCCTTCCCAATAAACCAGCAAACTGAGGTACCCCATGGTTTTCCCAGAATTTCGCGCCCGCAGAATGCGGCAAACCGAGACCTTCCGTTCCATGATCCGAGAAACCCGACTGGTGCCGGAGCAGATGATCTATCCACTGTTTGTCCTGCCTGGAAAGGGAGTCCGCCAGGAAATCCCCTCCATGCCCGGCGTTTATCGCCTATCGGTTGATCAGCTGGCAAAAGAGGCCAGGGATTGCCTGGCTGTGGGTATTCAATCGGTCATCCTTTTCGGTTTGCCGGAAAGAAAAGACGGCCTTGGTTCCGGGGCTTACGCCAAAAACGGCATCATTCAGCAAGCGATCAGAGAATTAAAGAACCGGGTACCAGAGATGACGGTAATCACCGATGTCTGCCTGTGTGAATATACCGACCACGGCCATTGCGGCTGCCTGGCTGGCCACGAGGTCGACAACGACGCTACCCTTGAGTTATTGGCCAAAACCGCCTTGTCCCACGCCCAGGCCGGCGCCGACATGGTGGCCCCCTCCGACATGATGGACGGCCGGGTCAGCGAAATACGTAGCGCCCTCGATGAAAGCTCGTTTCACATGATCCCGATCATGTCCTATGCGGTGAAATATGCCTCGGCTTTTTACGGTCCCTTCCGGGATGCCGCTGACTGCGCCCCCCAGTTCGGCGACCGACGTAGCTACCAGATGGACCCTGCCAACAGTAAGGAAGCACTACGGGAGGCAACCATGGATGTGGATGAAGGTGCCGACATTCTCATGGTCAAACCGGCGCTCGCCTACCTCGACATTATCAGCCGCCTGCATGATGAATTCGATCTGCCGATCGCCGCTTATCAGGTCAGCGGCGAGTATGCAATGATCAAGGCCGCCGCTGAAAAAGGATGGA
This sequence comes from uncultured bacterium, assembly GCA_903896915.1. Taxonomy (GTDB): domain Bacteria; phylum Desulfobacterota; class Desulfobulbia; order Desulfobulbales; family Desulfobulbaceae; genus Desulfobulbus. The sequence goes on along the minus strand of CAITZN010000379.1, from coordinate 5,701 downwards.
TAGATGGTGAGCGAGTGATGGCTGAGACCCTGATCGCCATCCGTCGAGCAGGTGCGGATATCATCCTTACCTATTTTGCCAAAGACATGGCCAGACTGCTTGTTGAAAACAAGTAGAACAATATGAAAAAGACTGTCCAGTCTTCCAACAAACTCTGATCACGCTTATGAGCCGCTCATCTGCCAGTATTTCGAGAAAAAATTATCTCAAGTGGATATCAAAAAAATAATCTAGTGAAGCTATTATGCATGCGACATATATAATAAAACCACAATCAAGCCAAGCGTCGAAATCATACGGGAATTTTGCAAGTGTTTTTTCCTTGACAGGAGCGAGGACAGACTGTTAATGAATCACCGTTCAGTTTATTTTTTTGCTTGAAACTGTTCATTGTTCCACACTTGTATCAACTTTTTCACCCTCTCAACTCTCATTCAGGAATAGTAATTATGTCGTGGTTCATTCAAACTTGTCGATCATCGTTGGGCAAAAAATACATCATGGCTTTTACAGGGTTTATGCTGGGCGGGTTTTTACTCGTTCATACCATAGGCAATAGCACAATTTTCTGGGGGAGAAGCGCGTTTAATGCCTACGCGCATCATCTGCATTCATTAGGTATTTTCGTTCCAATCTTTGAAATGGGGCTTTATTCCATTTTTTTCCTGCACGTTATCACCGGCATTATCCTCTTTCTTGAAAATCGCAAAGCCAGAGGTGGAAAATACGAAGTTGAAACCTGTGCCGGTGGCCGGACATTTGCCTCAATGACTATGCCTTATACGGGCGCCGCAATTTTCATCTTTATCCTTATCCATCTCGCCAATTTTCACTTCGTAGAAAAAACTGCTGTAAAAACCATCTCTGAGTTCGTCACTCAAGTGTTGAACAACCCATTTTTCACACTTATTTATGGTACGGGCATCGGCCTTCTTTTCATTCACATCAGTCATGGTTTTTGGTCATTGCTTCAGACCTTTGGAATCAGCCATCCGAAATACGATTATCCGTTGCGCATGATCACCTGGGCATTAGCAGGCATCATGGGTGGAGTGTTTCTGTTGATCACACTCCTCATGGTCATCTCTCGGAATCAATTGCTCTAATACAGTAACGTTCTACATGAGACGATTGAAGGTTCCCACCATGTGTCAAGAATGTCCAGGCAAGAACCTTCTTCACAAGTTTTATTCCTATTCACCTACAGCAAAAAGAAACGACTATGCAGCTTGACTCAAAGATACCTGAAGGACCGCTGGCTGAAAAATGGGACAAATGCCGTTTTTCTAACAAACTCGTCAACCCTGCCAATAAACGGAAATACGAGGTTATCATCGTAGGGACCGGCCTGGCAGGCGCTTCAGCAGCCGCCTCCTTAGGCGAACTGGGGTACAACGTTAAATCGTTCTGTATCAACGACAGCCCCCGTCGCGCTCACTCTATCGCAGCGCAGGGTGGCATCAACGCCGCGAAAAACTACCAGAATGACGGTGACTCCATCTTCCGTTTATTCTACGACACCATCAAAGGTGGCGACTTCCGCGCCAGAGAGGCAAACGTCTATCGCCTTGCCCAGGTCGCCAACAACATCATCGATCAGTGTGTGGCTCAGGGCGTTCCTTTTGCCCGTGAATACGGCGGCACCTTGGCCAATCGCTCCTTCGGTGGTGCCCAGGTTTCGCGTACCTTTTATGCCAGAGGCCAGACGGGTCAGCAGTTGCTTCTCGGTGCCTATACCGCGATGATGCGACAGGTATCAACCGGCAAGGTCAAGATGTACACCCGTCGCGAGATGATGGACCTTGTTGTTGCCGATGGCGTAGCCAAAGGCATCATCTGCCGCAACCTGGTGACCGGTGAGATCGAGAAGCACTCCGCCCACGCCGTTGTGCTTGCCACCGGCGGCTACGGCAACGTGTACTTCCTGTCTACCAACGCCATGGCATGTAACGTCACCGCCGCATGGCGTGCATACAAAAAAGGAGCTGGGTTCGCGAACCCATCCTTCGTTCAGATCCACCCGACCTGTATTCCTGTTCACGGTGAATTCCAGTCCAAACTAACGCTCATGAGCGAGAGTCTGCGGAACGATGGACGGGTTTGGGTCCCGAAAATTGTAGGCGAAACCAGAAAAGCCGCCGATATTCCAATGGAAGATCGCGATTATTACCTCGAACGAAAATATCCTTCTTTCGGTAATCTTGTTCCCCGCGACGTAGCCAGCCGCAACGCTAAGGATGCCTGCGACGAAGGCAAGGGTGTCGGCGAAACCAAACTCGGTGTTTACCTCGACTTTGCCGATGCGATCAAACGTGACGGCCTTGATGTGATCATGAGAAAATATGGCAATCTCTTCCATATGTATCAAAAAATCACTGACAGTGACCCGACCAAAGAACCGATGATGATCTACCCTGCAGTCCATTACACCATGGGCGGTCTCTGGGTCGATTACCACCTGATGACCACCGTGCCTGGTTTGTATGCCACCGGTGAGTGTAACTTCTCAGATCACGGCGCTAACCGCCTTGGTGCTTCCGCGTTGATGCAGGGTCTTGCCGATGGATACTTCGTTTTACCATACACCATCGGTAATTACCTGGCTTCCGTCCCGCCGGTACCTACCAACACTAACGATCCGGCCTTTGATGCGGCGGTCAACGAAGTAAAAGGACAAACCGACAAACTGCTTAAAAACACCAAAAGCGGTAAAAATGGTCAGACTGTTGACCATTTCCACAAAGAGCTCGGCAAGATCATGTGGGACAACTGCGGGATGGCGAGGAACAAGGAAGGGTTGGAGCTTGCACTGAAAAGAATCCCCGAGATCCGCGCTGATTTCTGGGAGAATGTCATCGTCCCCGGCTCTGGACAGGAACTCAACCAATCGCTTGAGCGTGCCGGTCGTGTGGCCGACTTCCTCGAATTTGGTGAATTATTGGCTCGCGACGCCCTCAACCGCGAGGAATCCTGCGGTGGTCACTTTAGGGAAGAAAGCCAGACAGAGGAGAATGAAGCCAAGCGAGACGATGCCAATTTTAGTTACGCCGCCGTTTGGGAGTACAAAGGACAAGGTTCCACTCCTGCATTACACAAGGAGCAACTGATCTTCGAAAATGTCACTCCTTCGCAACGCAGCTATAAGTAATGCACGTCTGTACTCTTGTATAAACAGATTCATCACTGAAGTTTAAAATACAACGCAGAAGAAAGCATATGTCATCGAAATCGATAAATATAATAGTAAAAATCTGGCGACAGAATGGTCCCTTGGCTAAAGGTGCTTTTGAGGAACATGCTCTCAAGGACATCAGCACTGACAGTTCCTTTCTGGAAATGATCGATGTGTTGAATGAATGGCTAACTATCAAAGGTAAGGAACCAATTGCCTTTGATCACGACTGCCGTGAGGGCATTTGCGGTCAGTGTGGTGCGGTGGTTAACGGTACCGCTCACGGTCCTGACAAAGAGACAACCCTGTGCCAGTTGCACATGCGGCGCTTTAAGAATGGCGACACCATCGTCATCGAGCCCTTCCGCTCTCAGGGTTTTCCGATCGTCAAAGATCTGATCGTTGACCGGTCTGCACTAGATCGAATCATCGCCGCAGGCGGTTATGTATCCGTCAACACCGGTTCGCCGGCTGATGGCAACAGTATCCTTATCCCTCAACATGTGGCTGAGCAGGCCATGGACGCTGCCGCCTGCATCGGTTGTGGCGCATGTGCCGCTGCTTGCCCAAATGGAACCCCGATGCTTTTCCTTGGTGCTAAAGTTGCTCAGTTTGCCCTATTACCGCAAGGTCAAACAGAAGCCAAAAAACGCGCCATCTCGATGGTTCTACAAATGGACAAAGATGGTTTTGGCAACTGCGGAAACCATCTCGAATGTGAAAATGTATGCCCGAAGGGTATAACCATTCGTAACATAGCTCGTCTGAACAGAGAATTTCTTAAGGCGTCTTTTACTATCGATCATTGATAGATTTGCACTGAAGTTTTTTCTGCAAGTTAACCAAAAGGGGGTTTATCACCATTATTTTAATGGTGATAAACCCCCTTTTTTCATCTGATCACAATCAGGCTCCAGCCAGTCTCAATATGCGCGGGGAGACTCCGTTGATTCTGCTGAGTACAAAGCAACATAATTAAATCTGCCAGTCCGCTTAGATACAAGTTCATAACCTGAGACATTAATGATATTTTTCAGCTTCTAATGTATCCTCCCCAAAGTTCATTTTCTACAAATAGCTTTTTCAATTAAGATCGTTCATGGCAGACTGTTAAGCTGGAGGCTTCTCGTCTTCAGTATATTTTATCATTACAGCGTGTTATTGCTTTACCTGTTTTTTCACACGATTTATTTACTGCTCCGAGGAATCAACAATATGGAATCTTCCGTTACAATGGAGATGGTGAAGCATCTTCTTCTTCTCGTCGGCATCATTCTTGCCGTTGGTACTCTTTGCGGCTTCATTTCACATAAAATTAAAGTACCTGACGTTGCAATTTTTCTCATAGCCGGCATACTCCTTGGGCCTTCTGTCAGCGGAATCGTTACTATCCCGGCTGAATCCGCCTTAAATCAGATGATTATCCTTTTTGGCGCTTGTTATATTCTCTTTGACGGCGGAGCATCGATCAAATTGAGAGTCTTGAAGGAGGTGTGGATTACGCTGGTCGTAATAGCTACCATTGGCGTGTTGATCACAGCGGTTATCACAGGAGCGGCAGCCTACTTTGCACTTGGACTTCCTGTGATCACCGCTTTGTTGCTCGGCGCAACCATTGCGTCCACTGACCCTGCTACCATTGTCCCCATTTTTCGTCAGGTGAAAATCAAGGAGCGGGTGGCGCAAACAGTGATCAGCGAATCGGCTTTTAATGATGCGATGGGTGCTATTGTGACCTTTGCTGTTTTAGCTGTGGCCATGGGATCAGGGGAATTCTCACTGACAGCTTCTTTAATCGATCTATTGAAACAGGCTGGCATCGGGGTTTTGGTGGGTATTGTCGCCGGATATTTGGCAGCCCTGCTCATCTCCCATGAAAAGCTCGATTTTCTGTCAGAATACACGCCGCTGGTCACCCTGATGGCGGTCATCGGCGCCTATCTCGGAGCTGACGGTTTTCAGGCCAGTGGTTTTATGGCTGTGTTCGTCTTCGGCATTATGATCGGTAACAAAGAAACCTTTGGTTTTGAGATGGAACCACGCGAAAATGAAAAACTCGAAGAATATGTGATGACCACAGCACTGATTATGCGAATATTCATCTTCATTCTTCTCGGTTCACAAGTCGACTTCGGCCTCATGAACAAACACTTGTTCGGCGGTGTGTTTGTGGTAACAGTTTTTATGTTGGTGGCCAGGCCGGTCACGGTCTTTTGCTGCGCTCTTCCGGACAAACGTGCAAAATGGAGCATGAACGAGCTTCTGTTCATGTGCTGGACCAGGGAAACCGGCGTAATTCCGGCGGCACTTGCTGGTTTACTCATAGGTGTTAAGGCCCCGGGGGCACAAATCATCGGGTCCGTGACCTTTATCGCAATCCTCATGACGATTTTAATCCAGGCCACGACGTCCAAATGGCTCGCAGGGAAACTGGGGTTGCTTGAGGAAAACGTCGATCGAATCTACTAGACGACAAACTGCTGTGAGGAGGTTCTGCAGGTCCCAGTCTAATCTCCTGTGGACGCCATC
>CAITZN010000378.1 GCA_903896915.1 uncultured bacterium | reverse complement strand
TTTTACTCAACCTTCTGAATGAGGAGAAAAATGACAGAGTATGAAAATGAACTGAAAGAGGCATTTCCGGAAGTTGATCCGGGCATCCGCCCCTTTGGTAGTAGAGTATTGGTGCAGATAAAGACCCCGAAGACCAAAACAAAAAGCGGGCTTTTCTTGGGACATGATCTGGTAGAAACCGAGAAATGGAATACTCAAACAGCTAAAGTTATCAGTTTAGGCCCTTTAGCTTTCAAAAACAGGGATACTATGAAGGCATGGCCAGAAGGTGATTGGTGCAAACCTGGCGACTTCGTACGTGTAGGTAAGTATGGAGGCGACCGCTTCGAGGTACCTTTTGAAAAAGATAGTGACGATTGCGCACTATTTGTCGTGTTCAATGATCTGGATATCATTGGAGATGTGTATTCCAATCCACTAGAAATCAAAGCATTTTTATAACCAACTATCTGAAAGGAGATGGCTACAATGGCTACAGGTAAAGAAAAAGATCAAGAAGAGGAGCTTATTATCGTCGAAGATGAAAATCTGCTCTCCACCGACGTGGATGATGAAGATGATGATGATGATGACCATGATGAGGCACCCGAACAAGATGATGATGAAGACGCCCGATTAAAGAAAAGTGATGATGATGGCCGGGAATCTATCAGAGAGCGAAGAAGGAAAGAAAAGATCGAGCGGAAAGAACGTCGCGAGCAGGCTATCAAAAGAGACAAGATTGAACTTGATTTTCTTCGCAAACAGAATGATACACTCGAGCGCCGGGTAACCGTGCAGGAGCAGAGAGCGCACATAGGCGATCTGAACAGTTTTGATGCTGCTATTGCACAGGCCACGAAAGAGGCTGAAATGGCTGAACGTATTATTGCAAAGGCCATTGAATCGGGTAACGGAGAAGATGTCACACAGGCACTCAGGTACCGCGACCAGTCTATTGCACAGATCAATAATCTCCATGCACGGAAGCAGCAGACCAGTCAGACCAGCTATACCCCGCCTCAGCCGCAGATTGATGATCGGACCATGCATCATGCGCAGAAATTCATTAGCGACAATCCTTGGTACGATTCCCAGGGCAGAGATGAAGATTCGGCTATTGTTATTGCTATTGACCAATCATTAGCTAAAGATGGCTATGACCCGAAAAGCGAAGATTACTGGGTTGAATTGCGCAAGAGAGTAGGCCGCAGACTCCCGGAACGTACCGATAAGCCTCGCAATCCTAGAGGCGGACCTAATGTAGGTTCTGGTCGGGAACATGCACCTACCAGCACTCGTAAGGAGATCTATATCAGTCCGGAACGCAAACAAGCGCTGGTTGATGCTGGGGTTTGGGATGACGCTGTGCTTCGTAACAGGTACGTAAAGAGGTATGCAGAGTACGATAAAGAACATAAAAACGATGCGTAAAGTATCATTTGTATTTATTAAAAATATTAGTTAACTAAATCAATCGCTGAAAGGAGCGTATTACTATGACAGATGAACGCCTAAAGAAATCCGCAGACGAAGGTCGCCGTAGCCGTGGGATGCTAGATCGCGCAGTTACCGAAGACCGAGCATTATCTGATAATGAGCGGGTAGCCATGTTCCGTCAACAATTTTATCAGTCCTCTTTACCTGATTTGCCAAGAATCCCCGGCTGGCATGTATGCTGGCTGACAACTGCAAATCCTCGCGACTCCATTCACATGCGCATGCGCCTGGGCTATGAGCCTATCAAGCCTGAAGACATTCCGGGCTGGGAGTATGTAACATTGAAAACAGGAGACTGGGAAGGATTTATCGGAGTGAATGAGATGCTGGCGTTCAAGCTTCCAATGTCGCTGTATGAAAGCTACATGAAAGAAGCGCACCATGATGCCCCGAATCGTGAAGAAGAAAAGCTTCAGGATACGACAACCAACTTGGCGCAAAACGCAAGAGCATTAAAAACACGTATCGAAGTAGAAGAAGGCAATGAAGATTTTGGGGATGGGCGGGAAGGAAAGTTTGATCTTACTTCCTAACAAGTCAATCAACCAATTAATTTAACAGGAGCTTTATGTCCGCTACTAGCGCACCTTTTGGCTTCCGTCCGAGTTACCACAATAGTGGGGTAGTTCGGCAGAAAGCTTATACAATTACCAGTGGCCTCGCCACTGACATCTTCTCAGGCGATCCTGTGAAGTTGAATGACAACGGTACCGTCCAGTTGGGCACCAGTGATGGCCTTCGTGGGGGCACCGTGGCAACCATTAACCTGCTTGGTATTCTATCGGGCGTCGAGTACACCGACTCTCTTGGAAAACCGACGCTGTCAAACTACTGGCCATCAGGAACCTCAGTACTTGCCAACACCACAGTAACTGCATGGGTTTACGACGACCCGGAGACTCTGTTCGACGTTCAGTTTACCAATCCGAGCCCTGCAAGTTCCGTTCAGCCAGCTGTTGGCGACGAAGCTGACTGGGTCAATGCTACAGGCGGCTCTGCTCAGACAGGTCTTAGCCTTGCATCCCTTGGAACAGGTAAAGCTGCCGGACAGTTCCAGATTACTGGATTTTCTCATAACATTGCCGATGCTCTGACGGATACGTACATCACGACAACAGTCCGTATTAACCTGCACCACTACAAGGCTGCTGTAGCCCGGGTATCGTAGGCAAAAACTTAACAAGGAGTAATTGAGTTATGGCAACACCAATGAGGAGTACCGACTTTCGGTCAACTGGCCGCGTTTTAGGGTAACCTAAGAATGAAAATTTCCTCTGATTGACTTGGACGGCCTGAAGAGGCTTACAGGGG
>CAITZN010000377.1 GCA_903896915.1 uncultured bacterium | reverse complement strand
TTCACGGCGCAACACCGTGAAGGTCATATCCGTCAACCGGCCATCATGGGTATTCTGGATAATCATATCAACTAGAATACCGGCATCTGAGATTGGAAGAAAGATTTTAGCCGCAATACCAGGCTGATCCGGTACTTTTTTAATTGTAATTCGAGCTTCGTTCTTACTGTATGTAATGCCGGATACCAACATGGATTCCATGATTTTGTCCTCCTCAACCACCCAGGTGCCTATATTTTCAGAAAAAGTAGAACGGACATGAACAGGCACACTGTACCTTTTCGCAATCCCGACTGACCGTATATCAAGAACCTTTGCCCCTAAGCTTGCAAGTTCCAGCATTTCGTCGTAACTGATGCGGTCAATCTTCCGTGCCTTACTGCAGATATTGGGATCGGTCGTATAGACCCCTTCCACATCGGTGAAGATCTCACACGCATCGGCCTTCATGGCAGCAGCCAGGGCAACGGCAGTAGTATCGGAACCACCACGGCCAAGTGTGGTGATATCGCCATGATCCGTCACGCCCTGAAATCCGGCGATAGTGACTATTTTACCTTGATCCAGGTATTTATTAATCAAATTTGCATCAATGGATTCAATCCTGGCCTTGGTATGCATGTGGTCGGTATGGATGGCCACCTGATCCCCTAACAGGGAAATGGCATCACACCCAGCCTCTTTTACTGCCATGGCAAACAAGGCAACCGTCACTTGCTCACCAGTGGCGAGAACCATATCCATTTCCCTAGGGTCCGGTAATTTCTGGATAGCATGAGCCAGCCCGGTCAATCGGTCGGTTTCTCCGGACATTGCCGACAGGACAACAACCATCCGGTTTCCTGCTTTATGGCTTCTGATAACCCGTTGGGCTACAGCTTTAATTTTCTCCGGAGAACCCACTGAGGTTCCCCCATATTTTTGAACGATGAGCGCCATGATCGTGTCCGCAAAAAAGAAGAGGTTGGGTGCGAAATCGTTGAATGAGGAATAATAATTTTAAAATCGCAGCAGATTGTATTAATGCCGATTTTCGTTAATCAAGGCGTTGCCAAGCGTCATTTAGTATTGATACCGAGCTGTCGCCCCAGTCGGAAATCACAACAAAAAGCGGAGCAACGAATTTAAGACGTATTTTTAAATTTGCAACCTGAAACCATATTTTGTACATACGGGAACACTTTTCTCATTTTTCAGCAATGGTTTCCTCATGACCCCACCCGCTCTGCACATCGTTCTGGTTGAACCGGAGATTCCACCCAATACCGGGTCGATCGCCCGGCTTTGCGGAGCCACGGACGCCATTCTTGACTTGGTTCATCCCCTGGGTTTTCAAATAGATAACAAGCATCTCAAACGGGCTGGCCTCGATTACTGGCCGCAAGTGACCATCAACCATTGGGATAGTCTTGAAATGTTTCTCCAAAAGCACGAAGAACATCGACTCTATTTTTTGACCACTAAAACCGGTCTATCGTATACGGAAGCGCGATTTCAACCAGGGGATATGCTGATTTTTGGCAAGGAGACAAAAGGCTTGCCGGAAGATATTCTCAAGCTGTATAGTGACCGCTGCTATACGATTCCTATGAGTAATCCCAATATTCGCAGTCTTAACTTGGCCATGACTGCGGGTATTGTTCTTTATGAAGCCCTACGGCAGATCTGCCGATAATTCAAACTACTAACCAACACCACGACAATTCCCAAGGAGAAAGTCATGCCTGACAGGATTTTTAATTTTAGTCCCGGTCCCGGTACCCTGCCCTATTCCGTTCTTCAGGAAGCAGCAACCGATATCGTCAATTTCAAAAATAAAGGGATTGGCCTGATCGAACTCAGTCATCGTTCTAAAGAGTTCATGGCTGTAGCCGATGAGACCGAGGCCCTTATCCGCGAGCTCATGGCTATTCCTAAGAATTACAAGGTGCTTTTCCTGCAGGGTGGAGCTTCATCACAATTCTTTATGGTGCCTATGAACCTACTGGGTAGCGGCCAGAAAGCCACCTATCTGAACACCGGTGTTTGGGCGAAAAAAGCCATTAAAGAAGCTAAACTTTTTGGTCAGGTTGAGGTTGCCTATAGCAGTGAAGAACTGAAATACACCAGGGTTCCGACGGACAATGAATACACGATGTCTGCCGACAGCCAGTATCTTCATTTTGTCACCAACAACACTATCTACGGCACCCAGTTCCCTACCATGCCCAACAAAGATGCCATGTTGATTGCCGATATGTCCTCGGATATCATGTCCCGGCCGGTGGATGTCAGCCGCTTCGGCCTGATCTTTGCCGGAGCACAAAAAAATATGGGACCAGCCGGGGTAACTGTAGTTATCATCCGCGAAGATCTGCTCGACCGGGTAAGCGAAACGGTGCCCACTATGCTGAAATACAAGACGCATGCCGAGAAAGACTCCATGTTCAACACCCCTCCCTGTTTTGCCATCTATTGCGTTGGCCGGGTGATGAATTGGTTGAAGCAAAT
>CAITZN010000376.1 GCA_903896915.1 uncultured bacterium | reverse complement strand
TGATTGAGTTGCAGGGGCGGCGGTCAAAGTGCTGGTAGAGATCGGAGCTACCGGCGATGCGGGTTGCCAAGGCCGGCACCATGCCGGGATGGCCGCACATGAAAGCGCGGACATCGTCGCGGAACCGTCCGTTCCACTCTGCCCAGCGGTGATGGGGGGAGAAGTTGCCCACTTGATAGAGCCCGGCGGCATCCCAGGCCTCGGCGATGATTTTGACATCGGCGAGCACCGGGTCTTCGGCGATCATCTCCACCACCGGCGGGTTGGCCAGCACTTGGCCCTGGGCATCCCGGCCGAGGATCGAAGCCAGGTCGAAGCGGAATCCGTCAACGTGCATGTCAACTACCCACCATCGCAGGGCATCCATGATCAACCTGCGGACAATGGGGTGATTGCAGTTGCAGGTGTTGCCGCAGCCGGAGAAATTGAGATAGGCCCTGGTCCAGGGGTCGAGCAGGTAGTAGATGGTGTTATCGATGCCGCGGAAGCTGGTGGTGGGACCGTCGGCGCCGCCCTCAGCGGTGTGGTTGTAGACAATATCGAGGATGACCTCGATACCCGCCCGGTGCAGAGCTTTGACCATGTCGCGGAATTCGTTGAGCGGTGCTTCCAGGTCATGGCTATAAGCGGATTTGGGTGCAAAAAATGAAAGCGGGCTGTAGCCCCAGAAATTTTTTAGCCGTTCCCCGGACTCGGGATTGCAGAAGATGGGCTCGTTCTCATTAAATTCGGTGACCGGCATTAGTTCCACCGCCGTGATCCCCAGCCGCTTGAGGTAGCCGATCTTTTCCGTCACTCCTTGGAAAGTGCCAGGGCATAGCACCTTGGAGGAGGGATGGCGGGTGAAGCCGCGGACATGCATTTCATAGATGATTGAGTCCTGCATCGGGATCTTGAGCGGGCGATCGTCTTCCCAATCGTAGCTGTGCTGGTCGATGAGACAGCAGGGAGCTTTGCCGAGGCAGGTTCGCGGGTTGCCCCAGTCCAGAGAAGTGATCTCCCGAGCGTAAGGGTCGATCAGGATGCGGCTGTGGTCAAAGCAATGTCCCGTGCCGTTTGGATCGTGCGGACCGTTGACCCGATATCCGTAGCGCAAATCCAACGGAGCGTCGGCGAGCAGGATATGCCAGATGTCGCCCGTTTTATGGATAGATGGATCCAGAGAGTATTCAATCCAGTCGGGCTGTTCTGGGTAGGGCGCAATCACGAGGGAGACCGATTCGGCATGTCGTGAAAACAGCGCGAAATTAATACCCTGGGGAGTGAGCGTACTCCCCAGCGGGAGTGGTACCCCTGCTTTTTTGCGAATGGAATTTTTCATCTTGTATTAATAATAGTTATCATTATAATTGAGTTAGAGATTTCAACATTAAAGTATCATACTTGATTGGCCGTTTTTTTCAAACCGTTGGGGAGGAACCTATGGGTCTATTTAAAAAATTGCTGTTAACTGGTGTTTCGGACATAGATTGGGAGATGACCCCGGAATATTCCTTTGGCACCTATGAGAGCTGGGGTGGCAGAGAACGGGTACGAAGTAAAAATGAGCGTGTCTACTATTTTTTTATTGATGCGTGGGATGAGATTCCCAAATTGTGCCTGATGGAGCGGGGCATTAAGCATGCTCGAGTAATTGCCGAAATTTTGGCACCCGCAGAAATGGTGCAACAATGTGTCAAAGAACAGGGCAAGGTGGCGTTTTTTGAAAGGACCCATCCTATCAATGAGCAGCTGAGAAAATGGTTGATCACCAATGTCATCGAAACCGCAGATGATTCGAAGATCATCCCTCTGGAAATGCCTGTCGGTCAAGTAGTGGGTGACTCAGGTCTGCCAGGCAAGGGTGCTGTCATTCCGGCTTCGGTGATAGTGTCTCTGCCCCATGAACCTGCGGAAATGAGCGAGGAAGATGTGCTCGCCTTAGTGGCAAAGTATGATTTTGCAGAGCAGGAGCGCAATTCGCACGGTTACTTTGCGCACGCCTTTGTGGACAACGGAGACAATCTGACCGTGAGTGACAGGGTGACCGGCTTGATGTGGCAACGAGCTGGAACCGATATCATGAGCAATCGGTCCATGCGCCGGGAGGTGACGCGGATTAATCAAGAGGGCTTTGCCGGCTACACTGATTGGCGGTTACCTTCTTTGGCTGAGGCCCTCTCGATATTGGAAGGAGAGAAAGTGGCCCACGATCAGTACTTGCATCCCTGCTTCTCCGGTGAACAGCCGTTTGTCTTTGTCGAAGCCACCAGAAAACCGGGGGGGCAGTGGTTTGTCGATTATAAGCAAGGTCGGGCTTTCTGGTCGTCTGGCACTATTCCTGGCGGTTTTGGCCGGTTATGCCGAAAAGAATAGTCCGAGCTCTGGGGAAAAGCTGTTGAATCAGAAGTAGGTAACTTGTAGGATTATTCCAGGAGTGAAGATATCTTACCTTCATGATAAGGGAGGAATATTCCTTGAAGCGGATATTGGTCGTTGATGACGAAGTGCAAATATGCACCATGCTGACCCATATGCTTGAGCAGGAAGGCTATGCGGTGCAGGTTGCCGAGAATGGTGAAGAAGGTTTGGATTTTGTCAGGAGATTTGCCTTTGATCTGGTGATTACCGATATGATAATGCCGGTGAAAGACGGTCTGAAATTCATCATGGAATTGGTACGCGACTACCCGGATCTAAAGATTCTTGCTGTCTCCGGGGGCGGGGCGATCAAAGCGGAACGCTATCTGACTATGGCAGGATTTCTGGGCGATAATATAGCGACCCTGGAAAAACCGTTCAAACGGGAAGTGCTACTCGAATTGGTGGAAAAACTAATAGCGCCAGAATAAACGATACACGATCCGTTTTTGTTCCTCTCAAAGAAAAAAAGCCTGCAATTTTTGCAGGCTTTTTTTGTAGGGGTGCTGAGAAGAGTTTTTTTGTCGTCCGAAGAACTCCTCAGCACGCATTGTAAAGTGAATCGATTAATTGATTTTTTGAATATTTTTTTCGATGGTGTTTGGTTCTAATTGAGCGATTTGCTCCTGTTTTTTTTTCGAAAAACCATAGTCAACGAGTTTCTTCAAGTCGGCCCACATGGTCTCACTGCCCATGATAGCGACGACGATGGTGTTGCCATCCCTGGTAAACTGTCCGACATAGGTCTGCCGTGCAGCGACGGTGTACCCGGTCTTGCCCCCGACCGCACCTCCGACTCGCCAGAGCGCTTTGTTGTGATTGAGCAGGGTCTTGCCGTAGGATGTGCAGATGGTTTTTTCGCGCATCCTGCGGGAGAATTCATTATGCTGCATGGCGTAGCGAAAGAGATTGGCCATATCCCGAGCGGTAGAGTGTTGGCCTTCAGAAGTGAGGCCGGAGGCTGTGCGGCAAACGGTATTTTGGGCACCCCACATCTTGGCGTTGAGGGTCATGAGGTTGGCAAATTTATCTTCGGTCCCGGCGATTTTTTCCGCAATAGCAACACTGGCGTCGTTGGCCGAAGCGAGCAATACGGCATTGATCAGATCGTTGGCCCGGTAATTTTGTTTTGGATCGAGAAATATCTTGGAGCTTGGCATTTCTGCGGCCCGGCGGCTGACGTTGATCGTATCGTCGGGCTTCAGCGATTTCAGGGCAATCATGGCGGTGACGATTTTGATGGTTGATGCCGGTTGACGCGGGTCATCAGGTGATTTTGCGAGAATTGTTGCTCCGGTTCTGGCATCCATGACCATAAAGCTGCGGGAACTGATCAGTCGCTCGATATCCTGTAAGCCGCCTTCCGTACCGGTATAGACAGGCACCCTAGCTTCGCTGGTGGCCGTCTTCTTTTTTGCCACCACCGGCTTACGCACGGAAGAATGTTTCTTTGCGACGACTGTTTTCTTGGGGGCTGAATGTTTTGCAGCTACCACCTGTTTTTTGACGGCACCAGTGCTGCGAGACTTGCTCGGAGCAACGCTGCTCGCAACCGACTGTTTTTTTATGTTTTTTGCTTTGTTGGTAGCCGTGGAGGTCTTGGTGACAGTTTGTTTTTTCTGGGTGCCTTCTTTGACTGTTTGCGTTTTTTTAGTGCGCTTTGATTTTTTTACGGGTCGGACGTCGGTTTCTTGTTGTTTGGCCTTTCCTTGAAGTACGGTATTTTGAGCGCCCTGCGATTCCATCGTTGGTTGGAATAGGCAAACGATACTGAAGATGATAAATAAAGCGAGCGGGACGTATCGTTGCATAGTGAGAGTGGGTAGCTGAGAGAAAGTGAAGGGGGAAAATTTTAAAAAATTCTAATATCTCTTCCGGTCCTCTGTCAAGCGAATTGCCCGTTTTCTTTGAAAATCGTCGGGTCTTGTGGTAAACAAACCAGGGTTAGGGTTCTTGATGGACAGAAAATTGATCGGGAGAAAATCATGCAGATGCCGGCAGAAACAACTGATCGCAGCAAGGATGAACTAAGCGTGAGCATCCGTGACCGAGAATTCGCGGATCATCTCCCGGTGATTCAGGAAAATGCAGCGACACTCAACGATCTAATCGACATCAGCTGCCGTAAGTATCGTCACTTGCCAGCTATCGGGATGGCCCTGGAGGAACCGCTTTCCTATAAAGCTTTCCACGAACGGATACTTGCCCTTGCGGCCCATTTGCGTAGCGGCGGCGTTAAGCGCGGGGACCGGGTGGCGCTTCTGGGTGAAAATTCCCACAACTGGGGCACCGTCTATCTGGCAGTGGTACGGATAGGGGCCACGGCTGTGCCTATTTTTCCTGATCTGCCTGAGTCCGATGTCCACCATATTCTCGGGGAGATGCAATGCAATGTCATTTTTCTTACCCAACGTCAAATTGAGAAAATCTACGATCTCAAGCAGCAGTTGCAAAAAGTCATCACCCTTGACGATTACCTCGACGACACCGGGTTGATTACGCTGCAACCGTTCAGCGCGTACCTTGCCGAGGCCTTGGAGCAGTTCGGTGATCAGGCCCGCGATGAAAGCCTGGAATTACCTGTGATTGATAAAGATGAGCTCGCGTGCATCCTGTATACCTCGGGAACATCGGGTTTTTCCAAAGCGGTTATGCTCACCCACGAAAACCTCTGCGTCAATGCGTATTCGGCAAGCGGTGTCATGCCGATTGCCTCGGAATGGGTATTTCTGTCCGTTCTGCCCATTTCCCACACCTACGAATTTACGGTGGGCTTTCTCCTGCCGCTTTTGCGGGGCGCCAGGGTCGTCTATGCAGGCAAGACACCCACTCCGGCAATCTTGCAGAAGATCTGCGAGCGGGAGCAACCGCATGTCATGCTTGTGGTGCCGTTGGTCATCGAAAAAATCTTTAAAAAACGGGTCTTGCCGGCGGTTGAAAAAAGTAGGATGTTAACATTTTTTTGTCGGTTTAAGATGAGCCGGAAAATGATCTACCGCAAGATCGGCGTCAAGTTGACTGCGTTTTTCGGTAATCGTTTGCAGGTGATGGGTATTGGCGGTGCGGCCTTGAATCCGGAAGTGGAGCTCTTTCTCCGTGATTCCGGCTTCCCTTATATCGTTGGATATGGTCTGACTGAAGCCGCTCCGTTACTTGCCGGCGGTCCTTATGGTGACACAACGGTCGCCCTCGGTTCCACCGGTAAACCTATCCCACGTGTCGAAATTCGGATCGGCGAACCGAATCCTGAAACCGGAATTGGTGAAGTTCAGGCTCGTGGCCAGAACGTCATGCAAGGGTATCATAACGATCCGGAAGCGACGCAAGATTCCTTTACCGAAGACGGTTGGCTCAAGACAGGCGATCTGGGGGTTTTTGATACATCGGGCAATCTGTTTATCAAGGGGCGTTCCAAGTCGGTTATTGTCCTCTCTAACGGTGAAAATGTGTATCCTGAGGCGATCGAGCACAAGGTGAACGCCTTCCCTTTTGTGGTGGAATCGCTGGTGGTGGAAAATCGAGGGGTGATTGAGGCCTGGGTCTATCCGGATTACGAATTCATCGATGGGAAGACCATGGGGCAGAACCGTACCCAGCGGCATCAGTACATAGCAGGGATTCTTGAAGAGATGCGAACCTCGTTGAACGAGCAGCTTTCACTTTCTGCACGGCTGGCAAGGGTTCAGGAACGACGAGAGCCTTTTGTGAAGACCGCAACTCATAAAATAAAAAGATATATCTATTCCGCCGACACGCTGCATGGGTAGCAGGTAGGGCAAATTCAACACCAACAAAGAGGGGGAGCGCATGAACAAAATAATGGGAGCCGCAGGCCTGATCCTGCTGGCCGCCACCGGGTCGGCCTTTGCATCTGGGTATCGTATTCCGGAACAATCGGTGAATTCCACGGCGCGGGCTGGTGGGTATGTGGCTTATACGCCAGGGGCAGACGCCGCGTATTACAATCCTGCCAATATGTCCTGGCTCGAGAATCGTGCCCAATTTGAGGCGGATGCTACCTGGATTCACCTTAGTTCGATCAAGTATACGGACAGTGATCCGACTAAAAATGGTAGTTCCTTGGAAGAAAATTTCTTCATGCCAACATTCTTCGCGGTGTCTCCGGAATATAATAATTTCCGATTCGGCTTGTCGGTCACTGCTCCCGCGGGCTTGTCGAAACAGTGGAAAGATGTTTATCCACGTAGAACAGCTGAAGAATTCAGCCTGGCGGTTATTGATATTAACCCCACGGTTTCCTATAAATTCTGCGATAAGTTTGCTGTAGGAGCAGGTGTTCGCGCCATTTACTCTGCCGGGAAAGTCAAAAGTAATGCCAGTAATGTTTTAACCAGGGATCTGGACGGAAGTTCCTGGGACATGGGGTATAATCTGGCAGCGACAGTCCGTCCAATGGATAATTTGAATGTCAGTGCCACCTATCGTTCCAAAGTGGATTTGAGTATTGAGGGTAATGCTGCGCTTAGAGCTGCCTCCCCTCCTTACCCCTCAGCAGCTTTATACAGCGGTTTTGCTGCAGTTGAAATTCCTTTGCCTGCAGTGCTGGCTGTCGCGGTCTCCTATACCTTTTTTGATAAGTTAACAGTGGAACCGCATTGGGGACGCCAACTGGCGGGTCGAGGGCGGCGCGATCGTGGCCGACAAGGGCAAGAGCGGTTTTCTGGTGTCGAAAAACTCCTACAAGGATTTCG
>CAITZN010000375.1 GCA_903896915.1 uncultured bacterium | reverse complement strand
CTTTGAGGGTCCGCTGGATGTCACTAAACACCGGGGAACCTTGGGCGGTTGGCGCTTCCATGCGTTGCCTTGGGAGCAAAGTTAAACGCCTGCGATAGATTTTATCGTATAATGCAATCCAACCTTATAAGTAAATAACGCTGGAACAGGCATGGGACTTTCGTTCAAAAATTCACCGCTCGTCGAAATCATCGCAGAAATGCGATGGGACTTACCTTGGGTGAACCAGTCTTCCATCCAAGACATTGGCTCGGTTGTTCCAATGCCTTCCACGCTTGCCAATCAGCATGAAGAATTTTACATGCGTTTCGGCAGCAATATTGCTGCCGCCGGATTTCAGCGTATTGAGAGGTTAGTCCCGCCTAATTTTTTTCAACTGCCTTACCAGCCTGTTTATCGGTTCCGGCACAACGCGGAAGAGAGAGGCGCGAGAATCTATCAATTAGGTGCAGGATTTTTTTCTGTCAATGCCACCCCGCCTTACAAGTCTTGGGCAGAATTCAAACCTTTAGTCTCCGCAGGAATTGATGCCTTGTTAAAAAGTCGGTCAGCCGACGAAAGCTCCGTTCCATTCAGAAGCATTAGCCTACGCTATATAGATGCCTTTAACAATGAGTTAACGGACGAGCGGAGTATCGCCGAGTTCATGGATGTTTTGGGGTTTCAAATTAAAATACCTGATGCCATTGGACTCCATACATCTGATCTAGCTAAAATTCAACCCTTGTTACAACTGACTGTCCCGGTGGCTATCGGTCAGTTGAATATTTCGATTGCTGATGGCATGGTCAATAACGAGTCAGCCATTATCATGGACACGATAGTATCAAACACTGCCGAAATCGGTTGTTCTAGGGAAGAAATAATGGCCGTGTTCGAGCAAACGCACTCATTGATTCATTCAATGTTTGTTGACTTAACCAAGCCCTTACATGAACACATGCAGCCAGAGGAGACGGGGCAATGTTAGTTGATGCTCCACATGTGATTACTCCAATAACCTTCCATCAACAGGTTTGCAATGTGCCTTATTTTAAGGAACCTCCACAGACTTGTTACACTGTCCTGTCTGCTAGGACACCTGGCATTCAAACTAGTGAAAAGGAGTCAGCATTGCACACCATTCAGGATTTTGCCAAATTTGAAAATGACTGGGATGGATATGGTGCCTTACCAATTCATGAAAAAATCGTGAAAATCTCAGGCCAATTCATCAATTCATTGCCAGATCATTTGCCGTGTCCAGATTTAACGCCTGATACAAATGGCACTATTTCAATGGATTGGGAGACTCGTGAGGGTATCGCTCATTTGGAAGTTGGCAAGACCCGGTATAGCTTGTATATAAAGCGTCAGATAGGAAGTGCAGTGTTACGGGACGGTAAGTCTGCCGCATTGGCAACTGATGTTGCCTACCTGATTGGTGCGCTACTTTATCCTCCAAACCACCATAACGCTCCTGTAACAAGGATAAGTTATAAACATCCGTTACATGTGTGAGATTCCTATTGACATTGACGATACAGAAGTCATCGTCCTGGCTATCTTTGAACCCTATCATGTCAAGAAGGGCAAGCTTAAACTCCAAGCGTTCAAGTCCCCGGCGGGCAAGGATGAAGTTTCCGTTATTCGCCATACTTATATGGGAACCGCCTTCTGCAAGTGCAAAGCAAAGGAGATAGAGGCTAAGGGCAATATAGGCAAAGAGAAAAACCAAGTAAAAACCTATCAAGGATTTGCGGTTTTAATGGCACTTCATATCCGATCAGTTAGCTCCGATGTAAGTGATTCGAGGAATTTATTTTTGGGCCATGCTGACATGCTTCATGGAATTGTCTTGGAAGCCAATGAGCCTCCTGAATCAAGTCAGGCAATGATGCTGAACGAACGTTTACGAGAGCTTACCGAAAAATTGGCTATTTACTACCCTGATCCAAAACCAGACACCGATCATTGGTTGGGTGTCGACCTAAAGCCCAAACCAACCTGAATAACAAAAATCCAAATGCAGCGAGGATGAATGATTACGCCATCACGGTGGTGCCCGGGGGCAGCAATATCGCGCAGGCGATGCAGCAGGTGGCTGACGAGTTGGCAGCGATCGGCCGGG
>CAITZN010000374.1 GCA_903896915.1 uncultured bacterium | reverse complement strand
GGGTAACGATAAAGGTCGACGTCAGGGGTGGCGAGAGCAACTGGAGCGCGATATATCGAATTTTTAATCACAATAACTGTATGTTGAGAAAATTTGTGCCGGGGTGAGAACAAGGGGGCAAGGAAAGCAGAGGTGGGGGCAGAACAGGGCAGGGAAAACCACGGAATCGTTGCAATGCCACAGTTCCGTGGCCACGGAACCGTGGCGTTGATCAGAAGTCGGCTTGGGAAATGTCCAACTGTAATTCTCTGATCTTGCGGTACAGAGTGGTGCGGTCAATACCCAGCAATCGGGCGGCCTTGGCTTTGTTGCCGCCAGCCTTTTTCAGGGCAAGGAGGAGACGTTCGGTGGGAGAGAGTTCCTGCGAGGGCATGGCCGGTACCGTAGGGAGGCCAAAAGTTTTCTGCTCCTCGTTGGCGTTTGTGCCAGTCTGGTGTCGGTACCCGGTAATCTCTGCTTGCAGATGTTCGGTGGCAAGAGTGGTCCCTGAACAGAGAACACAGGCTCGCTCGATGACATGCTCAAGTTCCCTCACATTGCCAGGCCATGGGTAGGCGAGCAGGAACTGCCGTGCCTGATCCGAGATGCCGCTGATGCGTTTGTTCACCTTGGGAGCGATTTTTTCGATGAAATGGGCGGCCAGCAGGAGGATATCATCGCCCCGTTCTCTAAGCGGCGGCAGGATGACATCGATCACCCGCAGACGGAAATAGAGGTCTTCGCGAAAGTTGCCGCTTCGGACCTTGGCTTTGAGATTGACGTTGGTGGCGGTGATCACCCGGACATCGACATGCAACGGTGTATCCTGGCCCACCGGGTAAAAGGTGTTTTCCTGGAGAAACCGCAGCAGCCGCAACTGCATCATGGGGGAAATATCGCCGATCTCATCGAGAAAAAGGGTGCCGCCGTCAGCCTGGAGGATACGGCCCATGCGGTCACGATCAGCCCCGGTGAAAGAGCCCTTGCGGTGGCCAAAAAGTTCGCTCTCCAGCAGGCTCTCTGGAATGGCAGTACAGTCGACTTTGACCAAGGGCCGTTTTTTCCGGTGGCTTTCCCCGTGCAGGGCCTCGGCGGCCAATTCCTTGCCTGTACCCGATTCGCCGGTGATCAGAACAGCTAGGTCGACCCGCCCGACGTTTTCGATCATAGTGTAGGCGGACTGCATGGCGTCGCTGCTGCCGAGAAAGCGGTGAAATCGCTGCCGCCGCCCAGCCTGTAGCGGTTCAGGCTGGGTCAGGTCGCGGATAACCATCACTGCGCCCTCTGAACCGCCAGCCCCGTCCTTGAGCGGGGCAATGGAGACGCTGAGCACCTTCTTCCGCAGGTCATCACCTTGGCACTCAAAGAGCTGGGGCGGGCTTTCATGGCCGGTTTTCAGCACCTGGAGCAGGTTCTTTTTCAAGGGCTGGAAGGCTTCTCGGCCGCAGAGGGGAATGATGCTCCCCTGATCGCCCAGGCCGGGATGCAGGTCGTTAAACAGCAGGTGGGCCGCCGGGTTCATCTCTTGGATGTCCAGGTTCATGTCCACGGTGACGATACTGTCGGTCACGCTTTTAAACACAGTTTCAAGAAAGGCCCGGTACCGTTCCCGCTCCTGTTCGGCCCGTCGCTGCCCCTGTTCCAGCTGATGTTGCCGCAGAGCAAGTCGTGCTGTTTTCAGGAGCGTTTCCTTGTCAACCGGCTTGGGGATATAGTCAAAGGCGCCCAGTCGTACTGCTTCGGCTGCGGTCTCCACCGTGGGATAGCCGGTAATCATCACCATTGGGCAGTTGAGCCCTAATTCCCGCACCCGCTTTAGGAAATCGATCCCGGTGCTGCCGCCGAGAACGATATCGCTGATAATCAGGTCAAAGGTGTGGTCATTGATTTCCTGGAGCGCCTCTTCAAAGGAGGTGGCGGTGATCACCGGTTTATATCCCTGGTTTTGGAGGAAAAACTGAAAGGTATTGCGCAGGCTTTCCTCGTCGTCGATCACCAGGATGGCGGTTC
>CAITZN010000373.1 GCA_903896915.1 uncultured bacterium | reverse complement strand
TCACGAAATCATCACCGAAAACCTCTATGACGCCGATTTTGTCGAACACCACACCACCGGCTTTGAGGAGTTGAAGAAAGTGGCTGCCCAGTACCCTGCCGAGGCCATTGCCGAATCAATCTGGCTGACCGCCGCGCAAATTAAACAACTAGCCCGTCTCTACGCCACCACCAAACCGGCCGCCATCATCGACGGCAACGGCCTCGATATGCACCGAGAGGTCTTCGATACCACCCGCGCCATTGCCATGCTCCGGGCCCTGACCGGTAATCTCGACAAACCGGGCGGTGACGTCCTGCCTCAGCCCATCCCGGTGCGCAACATCCAGCTGAAGGAACGTTTACCCGAAGGATTGCTGCCGATCACCCAGCAATATCCTCTGTTCAACACCTTCAGCGACACTTGGGGCAACCAGGTGCAGGGCTGCGTTGTCGATGCCATTGCCGACGGATCACCCTACCCGCTTAAGATGGTGGTGGTGCAGTCCGGCAACCCGGTGATTACCATGGCCGATTCGAACCGAACCCAGGAGGCATTCACCAAGGTGGAGACCCTGGTGGTTATAGATCTGTTCATGACAGCTACCGCCAAACTCGCTGACGTCATCCTGCCGGCCACCACCGGCTTTGAGAAAACGCAGCTCAACCGCTCCTCCATTCGCAACAACCCGATGTTTCTGCAAAACGCAGTCATTCCGCCCATAGGCGATTCCTGGCCGGACTGGAAGATTATTTTTGAACTGGGGAGAAAACTCGGATTTGCTGCTGAATTCCCCTGGCAGAATGCCGAGGAAGCCATCAATTATCAGATGGAACCCGCCGGGGTCACGGTTGAACAATTGCGCCAGAACGGCAAAGGCCTGCGGATTGAGGGACTGCGGTACGAAAAATACAAAAACCAACCATTCAAAACGCCCTCGGGCAAGGTCGAATTCTTTTCTGAAAGGCTTGCTCAGGCAGGATTTCCGGGGGTTCCTTTTGCGCATGGACTGGGCGGAAACCCGATCAGCTTTGCTGACCGCAGCGCCGAGTATCCCATGCTGGGGATCAGCGGCAGCCGCGATATCCGCTTTACCAACTCTCAGTTTCGCACCATTCCGTCTCTGCTCAAGGCCGGTTCAGGCGCGGTGGTCGATATCCATCCCGAGGATGCGAAACAACAGGGTATTGCGGAGGGGGATCCCCTGTGGATAGAGACCCCGAAAGGCGAGATCGTGATGACGGCGCGCATAGCAACAACAGTACGTCCCGGTTCCGTCCGCCTGGCCTGGGGCTGGGGCGACTTTGATCCACGCGCCAACCTCAATGCCCTCACCGAGGATGACCGACGAGGCGCTGTCTCCGGCACATCCACCAGCAGAAGTTTTATGTGCAGGTTGCGCAAACAATCTCACTAAGGACGCACTATGGAAGCAAAAACAATACAGCAAACGTTGCGACAGCTGGCGGATCCTGATATTGCCGCGCATTCCCAGCGTTTCTTCAAAACTGGCCCCGGTCAGTACGGCGAGGGTGACCAATTCCTCGGCATCCGCATCCCTGTCCTCCGCCAGCTCCTTCCTCGCTTTGCCCAGACCCCCTTGCCTGCCATCAGCGCAATCTTGCATTCCCCCTATCATGAAGAGCGACTCTTTGCCCTGCTGCTGATGGTGGCGCAGTTCGCCAAAGGGAACCAGCCATACCGAACCCTGTTGTACCACAGCTACCTCAAGCACACCGCCTGCATCAACAACTGGGACCTGGTCGACTGCTCGGCCCATCAGATTGTCGGCGCCTTCCTGCATGACGGCGATCGGACCATCCTGGCACAACTTGCCACCTCGCAATCACTTTGGGAACGGCGGATCGCTATAATCGCCACCTACCATTTCATCAAACAGCATAGCTACTCTGACTGCTTGACCATAGCCGGGCTGCTGCTGGGCGACCGGCACGACCTCATTCAAAAAGCGGTCGGCTGGATGCTGAGAGAGGTCGGCAAACGTGATTTGGCTGCGGAAGAGCAGTTTTTGCAAAACTACTACAAAGATATGCCGCGCACCATGCTGCGCTACGCCATCGAAAAGTTCCCGGAACAACGGAGACAAGAGTATCTACAAGGGAGGATTTCCCCTTAGCCTTCGTCTCAGTCGAGCCACGCCTCCACCTCACTCTGCTTGGGCACCCGACCGACGCATTTAACCACCCCGTTGATCACCACTGCTGGAGTTGAGAAGACACCCAATTGCGCGATCTCCTGAAAATCCTTTACTTTAACGATGGCTGCGCCGATGCCTTTGGCGGCAACCGCATCCTCAACAATCTTTTGTGTCTTGTCACAGGAGGCACAACCCGGTCCACAAACTTTGATGAGCATATCCGACCTCATTGATCCTAAATAATCATGTTAAACAGGTAGCCGATACCAACGATACCGCTGCCCACCAC
>CAITZN010000372.1 GCA_903896915.1 uncultured bacterium | reverse complement strand
GGCGCACATTAGTTGAGCCGGAAAATGACCATATCGGTTCCTTGCCTAAAGACGAGAGAATATGGCTCCAATTGATAAAAACCGAACTGCATGAGATTCTGGAACAACTCAATTCTGGAAAGAAACTCGGTTCGTAAGTAAGGGTTGACAGTAGTAGAGTATAAGTGATACAAACAACTTGATAATTTTCGGAACGTAGCGCAGCCTGGTAGCGCACCTGAATGGGGTTCAGGGGGCCGGAAGTTCAAATCTTCTCGTTCCGACCAGCAAATTTAAGGAGTTAACCAATGAAAGGTTAGCTCCTTTTTTTTACTGATCATACCATATCAGATTTTGTCGGGATCACTTTTTGGTGGGGCACTATTAGCTCAACGACTTCTCAATAATTTCTTTCACATCGTCGGAGAGAGAAGGCTGGTTACCGATGCGTTTCAGTTGATCCTGTATCAGTTGCTGCCGGGAGGCATCATACCGTCGCCACTGGGTGAGAGGGGTAAGCATTCGCGCGGCGATTTGAGGATTAAGAGTGTCGAGTAGAAGTACCTGGTCACCAAGGAAGGCGTATCCCGCACCGTCGACGGCATGGAACTGGCTGTGATTGGTGGAGCAGAAGGTGGCAATCAGGGACCTAACCTTATTCGGATTTTTGAAAGTGAAGGCCGGGTGCCTGGTCAAAGCCTTTATCCGGTCAAGGGTCCCTGGTAGTGTGCAACCGGCTTGGAGGATCAACCATTTGTCGACCACCAGAGGGTCGTGTTGCCACTTGCTGTAAAAATCAGCCAACAGTTCGGCCCCGGAGTCAAGGTTCGCATTGACTACACCATTGAGGGCCGCTATGCAGTCAGTCATATTGTCACTGGTAGCATACTGCTGTAGACCCATCTGCAGTAGGAAGGGCTCAATCACACCATCCTGATCCGGGGTTAGGAGGTAGGCGAGGCAGATATTGCGTAGGGTTCGTTTGCCAGCATCAAGAGCGTTGTAGCTGTAAGGTCTGGTATTCTCCAAAGCTTGGTAGCGCTGCAGCAAGGCATCACGTAATGTTCGGCCTAACACGGCACGAAACTGCTGACGAACCGCAAAAACCGAAACCGGATCGATGGTATCCAACTGCTGACTTATCCAATTTTCGGAGGGTAGAGTCAGAGCCATGGCGAGGAAGGCTGGGTCGTTAACCTGATCGATCAGAAGATTGTACATCCCCTCAGCTATTTGCCCATTAACGGTAATACTCTCACCTTGTTGATATCGCTCAATTTGATCAAGAATAGAGCGCAACCCCAACTTTTGCCCAGCATCCCAGCGATTGAACGGATCGGGGTCGTGGGCCATCAGCCGACTTAATTCTTCGCTGGACTGTTCAAAACTAACCCGCACCGGTGCCGAAAAATTACGGAGAAGAGAAACTGTTGGCCGGCTCTTGATGTGGGGAAATATGAAGTCCTGTTTTTGTTCTGTAAAATTCAGTACCGTGGTGATGGAACCATTGGCGGATGGGTCCGGAGGTATTGAGGCTCCTTTGTCATCTAGAAGGCCCACAGCCAATGGCATAAAAAATGGTTGTTTTTTCGTTAATGACTCTCGGGTTAGCGGGCAGGACTGTTCAACCCTGAGGGTCAATTGCTGCGTTTCTGCATTATAGTCAGTGTTGACAGTCAGTTCCGGGGTACCGGCCTGACTGTACCAGAGTTTGAACTGGTTCAGATCCTTATTGCTGGCACTCTCCATGGCCGCGACAAAATCGTCGCAGGTCACAGCCTGACCATCATGACGCTCGAAATAGAGGTCCATGCCGGTGCGAAAGGTTTCCGCACCGAGCAGGGTGTGAAGCATGCGGATGACTTCGGCCCCTTTGTTGTAGACTGTAAGGGTGTAAAAATTGTTGATTTCAACAAAGGAAGGCGGCCGCACCGGATGGGCCATGGGGCCTGAATCTTCACGGAACTGGAAAGAGCGAATAATATTGGCGTCCTGGATCCTCTTTACCGGACGGGAGGTCATGTCTGCGGTGAATTCCTGGTCACGGAAGACGGTCAACCCTTCCTTGAGGCTGAGTTGGAACCAGTCCCGACAGGTAACACGGTTACCTGTCCAGTTATGAAAATATTCATGGGCAATAACCCCTTCGATACCTTCGTAATCGACATCGGTTGCGGTTTCTGGCAGAGCTAGCACATATTTGGAATTGAAGACATTGAGCCCTTTGTTCTCCATGGCCCCCATGTTGAAATCGTCAACCGCTACGATCATATAGGTGTCGAGATCGTACTCACGGCCGAATTGTTCCTCATCCCATTGCATAGCCTTTTGCAGCGAGTGCATGGCATGACCACATTTATCTCGATTGCGCTCTTCGACATAGATGCGAAGATCTATCACCCGGCCAGAGCAGGTGGTAAAGGTGTCGCTGATGTAGACAAGGTTGCCGGCGACTAGGGCAAAAAGATAGCAGGGCTTGGGAAAGGGGTCGTGCCAGGTGGCGTAATGCCTGCCATCGGCCAGGTCACCGCTGGCGATGAGATTACCATTAGAGAGCAGCACCGGGCAGGCTACTCGATCGCCGATCACGGTGGTGGTGAACACGGTCATTACATCAGGGCGGTCAGGAAAGCAGGTAATGGTGCGAAAACCTTCGGCCTCACACTGGGTGCAGTAATTACCCGAAGAAAGATACAATCCTTCAAGGGCAGTGTTGCCTGCCGGGTTGATGAGGGTGTCGATCTCTACCTGGAAAGGCCCATCAGGGACCTGCATGATCACCAGCCGACCATCGGCAAAATTATATTCTTCGGGGATGAGTACTCTACCGTCGATTGCTACCCGGATGAGTTGCAGCCGTTTGCCGTTGAGCACCAGCGGCGGGCTGTCATTGGTATTGGGGCGGCACTGTAACTTGGTATGCACTCGGGTTGCATGAGGATCAAGTTCGACGCGCAGGGCTATACTGTCAACAAGATAGGCAGGAGGGGTATAATCTTTGAGATACGTCTCTTTTTTTTGTGATGTCACTGAGATAACCTATTGTTGTGAAAATCTTTAGCGAGAAGATCTGTTTTAAATATCAGTCTCTCTATCGAGAGGACGGTTGCTTTCAACTTCAGTTTATCGAATTTTATACAATCGATCAGTTGGGC
>CAITZN010000371.1 GCA_903896915.1 uncultured bacterium | reverse complement strand
ATATACCCTGTAATTGGTGCTGAAGCTCCTTCATAAACATCAACCACCCAGGCATGGAAGGGAAAAGCTGCAGCTTTAAAAAGAAAGGCAACCAGGATGAAAAAGGATCCGCCTATGATGGCCGGTGATTGTGAAAATCCGTGAGTGGCGATGAACTGGCTAATTTTAACAAATTTAGTGCTTGCAGTTGCGCCATAGATGAAGGCGCTGCCCATCGTGAAAAAAGCACCGGCAAAAGCTCCAAGCAGGAGATATTTGAGAACCGCTTCTGTGCTGATCACATTTTTCCGATCGTAACCAACCAGGATGTAGATCGCCAGCGACATGATTTCCAAGGCAATAAAAACCGATATCAATTCTTGGGCCATAGTCAACAAAAGCATACCTGATGCTGCGAATACGGTAAGGCTGTAATATTCAGGTGTACAAAAATTGTTTTGTTTAAAATAGGTTTGCGAGCTGAGAGTGGTAACCAAACCACACGCCAGGATGATCAAACCGGCCGCCTTGGAAAAATTGCTCACTACAAGTATGCCATTGAACGCC
The DNA here is from genome assembly GCA_903896915.1 of uncultured bacterium. Lineage (GTDB taxonomy): Bacteria > Desulfobacterota > Desulfobulbia > Desulfobulbales > Desulfobulbaceae > Desulfobulbus. Next base: position 1,707 of record CAITZN010000371.1, on the reverse strand, counting down.
TCGGAAAAAACCACGGCGTTACCGGATATACAAGAACTGAGCTGAATAAGAAACGCAATGGCGAATATAACCGCACTTCCATAGGCGGTTATTTCATTATTCAACTTTTCATACGCAGAGGTGAGCATTAACAGGATCGCCCCTGCACCAACGATAATCAGTGGCATTAGTAACATTAAATCGTTCGTCATGATGGAAATCCGGCCTTATTTCTGTTCAATGGTGAGCTCAGGAAGAAGAGCGTTGGTAGTGACAGTTTTGGCAACAACAGGTGTGTTTTGTGCGAATTGAAGAGCCACGGAAGGAGTAATCTTGCTGAGAAATGGCTGCGGATAAATCCCCATTACGATAATTAAGATAATTACCGGCAAAAAGGTTAATCCTTCAATCAGACTCAGATCCTTAAAGTTTTCCGAAGCGGGTGTAGATTTCTCAAAAAACACTCTTTGAAACATCCAGAGCATATAACAGACACCAATGATCAGGGAAGCGCCTGCCAAGACACCGATGGTGGTGTTAAATTTAATAGCACCAAGAATGATCATAAATTCGCCAATAAAGCCGCTGGTACCAGGCAAACCTACGGAGGCAAGCATTGCAATAGCAAAAAACAGAGCAAAAACAGGTGCTTTAGAAGCGATGCCACCTAGATCCTCAATAGTCCTGGTGTTGGTTCGTTCTTCAAGAATTCCTGCGAAGAGAAACAGAACACCTGTGCTGGTGGCATGCGCCACTATTTGATAGATGCTTCCGGTCAGGGCCTGCATGTTCATGCAGAAGACACCAAGGGCAATTATTCCCATATGAGAAGCCGATGAAAATGCCAGCATCCTCTTGAAGTCTTTCTGAGCAATTGCAGCAATACCGCAATACATCATGCCAATTACGCCCGAATAAGCGAGAAGAAGAGCAAATCGAGCGAATTGTTCATCAAAAACGGGTACCACAAATCGAACAACACCGTACACACCAATTTTAGCCATGATGGCTGACAAAACGAATGTTGTCGCTGAAGGGGCTTCGGTATAGGCGTCTGGTAACCAGGTATGGAATGGAAACAGCGGGATTTTGATGGCAAATGCAATCATAAATCCAAAGAATGCAAGCGCTGCGACCCGTCCGCTCAAATTGAGCTGGGCCATTTTATCAAGAGCAAAACTCCATTCATTAAATTGTGCGTGATAACTTACACCAAGATAAACAATTGCCGCTAACATCAATAACGAACCAGCAATGGTGTACAAGGTGATTTTAAGTGTAGCCGGTAGTCTCTTGGGTCCTCCATACAAGCCAAGCATGAAGAACACAGGTAGAAGCATGACCTCCCAGAAGATATAAAAAAGAATCATGTCTGCAGCGCAAACAGCACCAGCCATGGCTCCCTGGACGATCAGCAGATTAGCATAATAGCCTTTTTCTTTGGTCGTAAAAACGAGGTAGACCATCGGTAAAAGGACGGATCCAGCCATAAGAATAAATAAGCTGATTCCATCTATGCCAAGGTGATATGCAACACCAAGAGATTGAATCCAAGGAGTATACTCGACGAATTCAAGATGGCCGGTTGCAGAAAAATTAGCATATAAATCAAGGCTGAGAATAAGAGTAGCTAAAGAAATTATCAGCCCTGATACTCTAGCGATAGTCCTGCTGGCAGGAGTCACTAAGAGCAGCAACCCAGCAAGGATTGGCAAGAAAATTATGACT
>CAITZN010000370.1 GCA_903896915.1 uncultured bacterium | reverse complement strand
CGGCTACCCCGGTTATTCCTTTTATAGAAGGCGATGGTATTGGCCCGGATATTTGGGCAGCGGCCCGGAAGGTGCTAGATGCCGCAGTGGCCAGGAGCTATGGTGGCGCTCGTAAAATTGAATGGTTGGAGATCCTGGCTGGCGAAAAGGCCTTCAAGGCGTCCGGCGAGTGGCTTCCGCAGGAGACCATCGATGCCTTGAGAAAATATGTAGTCAGCATCAAGGGGCCCCTGACAACACCGGTCGGGGAAGGTATGCGCAGTCTCAATGTGACCTTGCGCCAGGTGCTTGATTTGTATGCCTGCGTTCGTCCGGTTCGTTATTATGAGGGAGTCGTCTCTCCGGTCAAGGATCCTGGGCAGGTCGATATGGTTATTTTTCGGGAGAACACCGAAGATGTCTATGCCGGCATTGAGTGGCAAGCGGGTAGTGAAAAGGCCAACCGGGTCATTGAATTCCTTCGTAACGAAACAGGCGCGCTTATCCGCGATAATTCTGGTATCGGCATTAAACCGATCTCGGAATTCGGGACTAAACGGTTAGTGCGTAAGGCGATTCAGTACGCACTTGACAATGGCCGTGATTCAGTGACTTTGGTTCATAAAGGTAACATTATGAAGTTTACCGAAGGAGCTTTCCGCAACTGGGGCTATGAACTGGCTGCGGAAGAATTCGGTGAGGTCACTGTCACCGAGGCCGTCTTATGGGAGCAGTATAACGGCAAAGTGCCTGAGGGTAAAGTCGTGATCAAGGACCGGATCGCCGATGCCATGTTCCAGCAGATACTGCTGCGACCCAGTGAGTATTCGGTTCTGGCGATGCCCAATCTCAACGGCGACTATATGTCCGATGCCCTCGCCGCCCAGGTAGGAGGGCTGGGTATTGCCCCTGGGGCCAATATTGGTGACGGCGTTGCCCTGTTCGAGGCTACCCACGGTACAGCCCCGAAATATGCGGGACTTGACAAGGTCAATCCCGGTTCGATTCTCCTTTCTGGAGTAATGTTGCTGGAATATATTGGATGGCAGGAGGCTGCTGACCTGGTTAAAACCGCACTTGAAACGACCATCTCCAAAAAAACGGTTACCTATGATCTGGCCCGCCTGATGGAGGGCGCGACCGAGCTCTCCTGTTCTGCCTTTGGCAGTGCCATCATTAATAATATGTAGGGGCTTACGGCAGAGCAAGTGACCTCTTACTTCGAGGCCTTAAAGGATCTGCTGTTTCCCCCCTTGTGCCTGGGCTGTGAGCGGCGGCTGTACTCTTCCCAGCCTCCGCTTTTCTGCTCTGGCTGCCTCACCGACCTTGCTTTTATTCGATCCCCTTGCTGTCTTTGTTGCGGCGTTCCTTTTCCAACAGGCGTTGATCATCTCTGTGGCGACTGCCTTGCCCAACGCTATGCGTTTGATTTTGCCCGTTCCTTGCTCTATTACCAACCACCCATCTCTACTATTATCCGTTCGTTGAAATTCGGCGGTCGACTGACCGGCATCTCTACCTTGGGAGCGATCACCGCTCGATCGGGCCTTATGGGGCTGTTTGGCGAACCTGATATCATTCTGCCGGTTCCCCTGCATCTGGACCGCTTGCGTGAACGTGGATTTAATCAAGCCTTAGTCATTGCCAGGGGGTGTTTCCCGCAGTGGAAGAACAAAATCGAGGCTGGTCTGTTGCTCCGTCGCCGTTCAACTATTCCCCAATCTCTTCTCGCCGGAAAAGAGCGGCGAGGCAATCTGAAGAAGGTTTTTGGTCTCGCTGATGTGTCCAAAGTGGTGGGGAAGCGGATACTTCTGGTTGACGATGTCTTCACTACCGGGAGTACGGTTAACGAATGCGGCAACGTCCTGCATTCAGCCGGCGTTGCCCGTGTCGAGGTTTTTACTTTGGCGAGAAGTCTGTCAGGGTGATGCTGCTGGCGTAGAGACAGGAGGGTAAGCTTATTCTTTTTGCATTGCCACTTGTTAAGTTGGCGGCAAGAAAAGCAACGTATCTGCCTGATCGATTTGACAGGTATGCTAATGGAATCGTCTTGACGCCTGAAAACTCTGTTAGTACCTTGGGATATATGGATTTTTAAATAATTGTTCTTTTGGAAGAAACAAAAGAATTCTGCAATTTCATTATCATGAAAACTTCCCTCTAGACATTATGATAGATCAGGTGCAGCCATCCTTTATTCGCCGATGTGTCAGTGATATCCTCAATGGGCTCAGTGATGGCCTGACCCATTTTTCTGGGACCAGCCGTACTGCAGTCATTTTTGCCTTGCAACCTGACAGTCCGATGTTGCTTTGCGATCCGCAGAATCTGCTCAAGGGACACGAACCAATATTTAACACACTGTATCTGGACAACCAGAAATGGAGGATCAATGAAAAGGTCCAGCCTGATCGGAAGAAATTTGCCGATATCATTTCGGTTAAGAATCTTGGCCTTGCCGGACTGCTCTCCCATGGCGGATATTCCGGCTCGGTATTCTTTCAACAGTGGTTCACCGAACATCATCCCGATCTCTGTTCTACCGGACCAACCGAGTGCTGGTTAGAGCATGCGGTTTGGCGGTTTTCCCATGACCTGGCCAATGATCAAGATCTCTACACCGGTATTTCTGGACATTTTCTCAAAGAGTTTGCAACGCATGCGGTGCGCGATCATATCATCGACCAGATGAATCGGTTGCTCGGCTGGGACAGTCAGATTCGTATCTACCCGGTTCTCGATGCCATTCTCATGCTTTCCGAAACTCGCGAGGAAGGTTCATGGCCAGAAGGGCGATTACTCATTGTTGACCCGAGCATGGTTAGTGAACTCGATTTTTTGGTTAAATTTCAGGAGGAGGTCCGGCCTCAACTGGTAAATTACAAGCATGTTCGCAAACTGCTGTTGACCGTCGAACGCTCAAGCCGGCACCTGGTGAGTGACGGTCGGGCGATTTTAGGTATTTGCCGTGACACCCTGCCGTCTTTTTCCCTTTGCGCCGATTTTCGTGGCCGGCATGGATTTCTCAAGATTAATCGCAACAAGGTGTGCAGTTTTGCCGATGGACGGTTCAGTTCAACCACGTATCAGGCCAAGCTGGTGCAACTGGAAGAACTGCTACTCGAATCTAGCCTTGACCGGTCTGATATTTTTTTCATATTCAAGATAGTTGTGAGTCTCGTGCATCACTCCCAGGAGCGTAAACACGGTTGCACTATTGTTATCGATCTCAATTCCGAACCCGTGGCTATCTCGGGACAGACTCTTTCTCCGCCGTTGGATTTACGCAAACCGTACATGTTGAAAATGGTTAAGTCTTTGGCCAAGGTGGACGGCGCCCTGCATATTGGGGCGGACCAGCACCTGCACGGCTTTGCCTGTCTTCTCGATGGAAGGTCTTTTTCAGGTGAGGATCGTGCCAGGGGGGCAAGATATAATTCCGCGCTCCGTTTTACTGCTGAGCATGCGAATATTATCGTTGTCGTTGTTTCCTCGGATCGACCGGTTTCGGTGATTCATCAGGGGGTCGATGTGCATAGCACCTGCGCTTGGGATCAGAAGGTGGGGTGTGTTTATGACCTGGAAAGGCTCGATTACTGGGTCGGTCTGTAGATAGTCCAAAAAAATTCGTCTGATCCTGCCTGGCTATCGTTATGTGAGGATAATTAAGTATCGATGCCAGATGCAGCCCGAAATGGGGTTTCCATCCGAGACATACTGGTCGTGCTACCCGTCTTTTTGATTATTTCACGAAAGTAGAAATCCCGACTTTGCTCAGTATAGCTGCAGTAAACCCCTGAAACGATTTGTTTCGTGACCAATGGGTGCCACGCAGAGCTTTTTTCATCCTGTATCATATCAAACAAGCATGTTTATTGTGTCATTATGGCCTTTGCAACTACTCGAGAACAGATAAAACTTTTAGTTAAAGACTCCGCTGATATTGTTCAGGTAATTGGCGAGTATGTCGAGCTGAAAAGAGCGGGGGTGCGTTTTTCCGGTTTGTGCCCCTTCCATGCTGAGAAAACTCCGTCTTTCTCGGTGAACCCCCAGGGGCAGTTTTTTCACTGCTTTGGCTGTGGCGAGTCCGGGGATGTTTTTTCCTTTGTGATGAAATATCACCAAATGGATTTCCCGGAAACTCTGAAGATGCTGGCACAAAAATTTAGCATTGAACTGCCTGAGCCACAGTTGAGCGAGGCAGAGCAGGCACAGCTACGGCAGCGAGAACAGCTCTTTGAGGCTAACGAGGCGGCAGTGACCGTCTATCAACACTGCTTGCAGCACCAAAAACTGGGGAAAACAGCCAGGACGTACCTCGAACAGCGGGGGGTCCCACCTGAGATCATCGACCAGTATCGGTTAGGATATGCTCCTGATCCTGATGAGGCTGGCTGGAGCTATCTTGCCGAACAGTTACAGGCAAAAGGATTGTCGCCAGAGGCGTTGGCAGCGGCAGGGCTTGCTGTCAGGAAAGACCGTGGCGGGTATTATGATCGCTTTCGCTCGCGAATCATGTTCCCTATTACCGATATGACCGGCCGTGTAGTGGCATTCGGCGGTCGTATTATCGGTGATGGTAAGCCCAAGTACATGAATTCCCCGGAAAGTCCGATTTTTGAAAAGAACCGCTTGCTCTTTGGCCTTTATCAGCACCGAGAGGCTATTCGCAAGCAACGTCGCGCCTTAGTGGTCGAGGGTAATTTTGACTTGCTTCTTCTCGCGGTGCATGGTGTCGATAATGTGGTCGCACCTCTTGGCACTGCGCTCACCCGCAATCATATCCATTCCCTTCGAGGCTATGGCGACGAGGTAGTTCTTCTTTTTGACGCCGATGCTGCCGGATTGAAGGCAGCTATGCGGAGTATCCCGTTTTTCCTGGCTGAGCAGGTTAAAGGCCGGGTAGCCCTCCTGCCGGTGGGCCATGATCCTGATTCTTATGTTCGTGCCGAGGGGCCGGAGGCGATAGCTTCGTTGGTGGAGAGTGCTCGTCCTCTGGCCGAATTTGTCTATGATACCCTTGTCCGCGAACACGGGTTGACCCTGGCTGGCAAAAACAAGATTATAGGTGAGTTGAAACCCTTGATCACTGAGGCAGCTGATCCTGAACAGCGGGCCTTGATGATTGCCCATTTCTGTGAAAAGTTGGGAGTTTCTCCAGGATATTTCCAGACCGGTCAAGCTGTGTCTGGCAAAAAGGCTGCCCGTGAGGTCCCTGCCGGTCCGTCCGGGTTTGCCAATTTGCCGAAGCAGGAAAAAAATCTTGTCGATTTTTTGATACTGTACCCGGAATTTATTGGCGAATTACAAGAGGCTGGCCTTGACCGTATCGTTTTGGAGCCGCCAGTGATCCGGATCATTGAGTTGTTGGTCATGTTTTCAGGGGAAACCAAATGTCAGCCTGAGCAATTGCTTTCTGCCCCTTTGGAAGCGCATGAACGGGCTTATATTGTCGAGTTGTTGACTCGGGAGCCGCCCTATGAGTTGGAAGGGAAAAATGATTCTGTGCGGAAGATGTGCGATGAGCTTATTGTTTGGCTGCAATCCGTGGTGCAGAAGCGAACTGGT
>CAITZN010000369.1 GCA_903896915.1 uncultured bacterium | reverse complement strand
GAAAGACCTCTTCGAGTGTTGTTATTCCGGCCAACACCTTTCGCAAGCCGTCCTGTCTGAGGGTCACCATTCCGGTCCCCAGTGAGGCGAGCGCCTGCTCCTTGATCTGGCCTGCATCTGAGGTGACTAAGATTAGGCTTTTCATCTCCGGCGTAAGGATCATTAACTCGAAGATTCCGATCCTTCCCTTGTACCCGGTTTGCAGGCAGTGCACACACCCGACACCCCGAAAAATTTCCTTGCCGGCAAATTCAAGAGGTGGAAGTCCCACCCGCTCTAGATAGGTACTGGAGGGAACATAGGCTTCACGACAATGCGGACAGACCTTGCGCACTAGTCGCTGGGCCATAATTGCATTCACCGAGGAGGAGACCAAAAACGGTTCGACTCCCATGTCAATCAGTCGGGTGATAGCGCTGGCCGCATCGTTGGTATGCAGCGTTGAAAAGACCAGATGTCCGGTAAGGGCCGATTGGATGGAAATTTCTGCAGTCTCCATATCACGGATTTCACCCACCAGAATGACATCCGGATCCTGACGGACGATGGTGCGCAGGCCGTTGGCAAAGGTAAGCCCTATTTTCGGATTGACCTGCACCTGACTGATACCATTCAACTGATATTCGACAGGGTCCTCGACGGTAATGATGTTGATATCCGGATTATTTAGAATACCCAGGGTTGAATACAGCGTGGTGGTCTTGCCGCTCCCCGTCGGTCCAGTTACCAGGATGATTCCGTGCGGAGCCCTGATCAGACGCAGAAAGCGGGTCAGGTCTTCCTGGGAAAGGCCTAAATCATCGAGCGGTACCAGTGTATTTGATTTATCCAGCAGGCGCATGACGACCCGCTCGCCAAAGGAAGTCGGCAAGGTTGAGACCCGGATGTCGACGTCTTTATCGGCTATCCGGATCTCTATTCTTCCGTCCTGGGGCAGCCTTTTCTCGGCAATATCCATTTTGGCCATAATCTTGATTCGGGAGGTCAGTTTGCCCTGTACATGCCGTGGAGGTGAATACATATCGTAGAGGATGCCGTCGACCCGTTTGCGGATTTTGACCCGATCCTTGTAGGATTCGACATGAATGTCACTGGCGTTATCGCGCACCGCCTGAGAGAGGACGAGATTGACCAGCTTGATGACCGGAGCGTCACTAGTGTCGTCGAGCAGATCGGAAGCCTCTTCGATCTCGGAAAGGATACTCTCTTGGCCTTCGTCGTCCACATCCTGCATGACCTGGTCAGCAACATCTTGCCTGGTCACGTCATAGGCCGAATTGATCGCTACAAAAATCTCATTCTGAGGCGACAAAACTATTTTTATCCCCTCCCACTGGAGCAAGCGCTGTAGGTCATCCATCTGTTGAAAAAAAAGCGGCTCCGCTAGAGCGATAAACGACTCAGCTGGGGTGGCGACAGGAATCATCTTGAATTTTTTGAGAAACCCGATGGGAACTCGCTGGGTAAAAAACGGCTCAAGATTGGTCGGCAGGGTGTTCACAACCTCCAAACCGCATTGCAGCCCTCGGGCACTGAGCAGATCGCTTTCAGTGATCTTACGTTGCTGAATCAGTATTTCCCCGATACGCAAACCCTTTTCCTGCTGCACAATCAAAGCGCTATCAATACTTTCATTCGTCACTCCGAAAGTTTCCCGGAGTATCTCACCTAAAAGACGCATAAATGACACCTCCAACCATTGTTCATCTGGAAAGGGATTTTTGGCATTTTGTTCTCTATTAATATAGCATTCTTCATTTATTCGTCTTTTTTCCTAGTCTAAGGCGTTTGATATTTTCTCTGGCAATCTCTTTTAACGGCTCTATTCCTTGTCTATCTCCTATCTTCTCATCCTTGGGTGGGACAAGGGCCAGCACCTTGCTGTACCATGATTCGGCTTCCATTTTCTTACCTTCCCTTTCGCAAACAGTACCCATATTAAGCAGGACGACACCATTTTCCGGATCGATCTTCAGTGCCTGCACGAAATATTCCCTTGCTCGGACAAGATCGTTATTTTGCAATTTAGCAGATCCAATATCCCCTAAGGCCAGGCTCTGCGCGGGAGTTGACGCCGGTCGGAAAAATTGATCGGCGGTGTCGCCTGGCATTTTGTGGATGATCTCTATATTCTCCCGCTTTTTGTTGTAAAGCTCGGCCAGTTCAGCTCGATTTTCAACGATATGGGGAGTGATGAAGATATATAGATTGGTCTTTTGCCCAGTAGTGCTATGCGACTTGAACAACCAGCCCAATACAGGTATATCGCCAAGAAACGGGACTTTGTACTCACCAGTGGTGGTATCCTGACCAATCATGCCGCCGATTACGACGGTCTCTTCATTGTGGATCACCACTGTAGTGTTCGCCGTTCGGGTGAAGGTTGTGGGGGTGGTGGAGGTGCTCGACGTATCCTTGAGCTTGATCACCTCTACGCCGATCTCCATCCGTACCACCGCCGCCTGATTTACCTGAGGTGTGATAGTCAGACTCGTGGCCACATCCTTATATTCATAGTTGGTATAATCCTGCTGAGTGCCTGTGGTAGTGTTTTTGCTGGTGATATAGGGGACGTTCTCGCCAACCTTGATGGTGGCTTTTTTATTATCAGTCGTCAAAATCTGCGGGGTGGCTATGACATTGATATCGGAATCGCTCTTGTAGGCGTTAACCACAGCTCCCAGATTGGGAAAGGTGACATCGCCTATTCGAATCCCTTTTTTCAGAACACCTAAGCTAAAACCGGCAGGCAGCTTGCCCGGATTCGTAGTAATCCCATTCAGGGTCTCGAAGGGAGCTGCTTGATTGCCGCTAAATCCCCCGACAACATCGCCACCTCCAGTAGCCCATTGCACCCCAATATTGAAATTTTTATCCACCCGTACTTCCATAATCAGGGCTTCAAGATAGACCATCCTTCTTGGAATATCGAGTTTTTTGATGACATCTTCCACCACCTGATATTCTTCACGGGAACCGGTGACGATCAACGAATTTGTCGCCGTATCGGCGACCATCTTGACATCTTTAGAAAGAACCGGCGAGGAGGAGGTGTTGGTAGAACTACTTGATGAGGGGGAAGTGGTAGTAGTGCTCGATGCTTTACCACCACCGGTCCTGTCACCAGAAATATTTGTCAAAACCTTGACCATTTCTTCGGCGTTGGCATGCTGCAGAAAGATGACCCGTATATTTCCCTCTCCTCTGGTAACTGCCACATCCAATCGTGCAACAAGGTCGCGGACTCGCTGCAGCGTAACCTTGGACCCAAAGATAATTAAGACGTTGGTTCGCTCAAAGGGAATGATTTTGACCGTTTCAGGACGTACGCCCTTCTGAGCGTTGGCAGAAACGAATAGTTGAGAGATCGACTTGGATACACTTTCCGCCGAAGCGTGCTGCAGAGAGATGATAGCAAGTTCTTCAGCAGCAGATGGCATATCGACTGATCGTATAATTTCCAGCAAACGGGCAATGTTCGAATAATAATCAGTGATCATGAGTATGCCCGAATTCGCATGAGCGATCATTACACTGTTTTTCGAGACCAACGGGGTCAACATGGTTTTGACTTCTTCCGCATTTGCATGTTTGAGCGAAATGATCTGTGTGACCATTTTGTCCTCTGCTGCACCCTCGCTTCCTTCGCGCATTGTAACGATATTTTTAGATCGTGCCTGGGACGAGGGCACAATCTTGATGACCGACCCGCTTGGTATGGCCGCAAATCCGTGTACCTCAAGGACGGATTCAAAAACCCGATAGGCATCTTCAACAGAAATTTGGGTGGGAGAGAGGATGGTTACTTTTCCTTTGACCTCCCGGTCGATGATAAAATTCTTTTGCGTCAACTCACTGATATATTTAATAAACAGATTTATATCAACATCGTTAAAATCGATAGTGACAAATCGCTGCGTCTTCGCCTCCTGCTGCACCACTTTCGAACTGGCTGCATAAAGCGAAGGGGTAGCGAAAAGCAGAAAAAGAAGGGGGATTAGTCGAATAAACATGGCTATATAAGCCAGCCTCATAGTCGTTCACCTCGAAGAAGGATCGATCGTCTTGAAAATCGGCAAGCCTTTATTGTTATAATTTTCTGCCACGACTGTTGCATTATTACACGATACCATCGTCCTCATTGCATCTGCTGACCAGGGTTCTCACTATTTCCGCTTTCTGGAGAAGTCGTTTCATCCTTGGGAACAAGCTGACCGTCACCCTGTTTCTCTTGTTCTCCGGCGGGAAGAGGCATCGCCGGATCGTCGGGTGTCGGCACCGGTGGTTCCGGGATTACAGGCTCAGGTACTGACTGCGTTGGATTGCGAAAGCTGATACGACGTTGCGGCACGACCACCGCAGCCGGTCGCGACCTTGACCCATCTGTCTGCATCACTGGCAGCGGGTTCTCCGCTGGTGTCGATACCGCCTGCTGCGTCCCACGACCACCTTCCGCCTCCTTAATAATCAGGACCTCCTCGCGACCATTAATCTGCAGCACGACCTTCCCCCTTACTATCCTGGTAATAATCGCGTCATGTAGTTCACTGCCGATGTGGTAGATATCCGCTGTTCTGGTTTTTTCGTTAAGGATTATCGCTCGTGCATCCTCCTTGCTACCGGAGACTGTGCCAAGCAGCGCCAACTGAATCTTGGTTTCGGCGAGATCTTCTACATTGGCTGTCGATTGCTCACTGGAAACTCGTTCTCCCAATTCCAGAGCGGCCTTGAAAATATTTCTGGAGAGAATTATTTCATAATCCGTCGTTACGGAATCCGGCTCCGTTGGTCTCTGCACGGGAGGAGCTGTGACCTCATTTTTCACAACAGAATGTTTCTCCTGAATCCATTTCTCGAATTCTCCGTACCAGAGACTTACCCCTACAAGGATAAGGAAGGCTATGAATGCCAATCGGCCATAAACCTTTGCCATAATTTTATTGGTAACTCCTTTATCAAGGATTGCAAAAGCAAGGAGAACTCTTCAAGATGAATACCGGGATTAGAGATTCGCCGGATAAGCGACACTGCTACCCATCCATCTGCACTTCTTTTACAGCATGAACAATCTGCACCTTTACAATCCGGTCCATTGTTAGGGTGTCGCGCCTACGGCCTGATCGACACTCACCATCCTAAGTGTCACATCTAGCGTTGCAGATTCCTTGGAATTTTCTTGGATGGTGATCTTGTCAATGCCGACAAGATTTTCGGTCGACTCCGTCTTTTCCAAAAAATCAATCAGTCGTTTCAGGCTGATGGCTTGCAGTTTCATCTCGACCAGACTCTGCTTGAACAGTTCATTCTTCGGGGATTCGGAAGGTTTCATGTAGGTAATATGTTCTTTGATTTCGCTGTCAGCAGCGTTTTTTTCCAGAAAGGAAAACAAACTGAATCTGGAATCCCGTTGAGCCAGAAGTGAGGTCAATGATCCACTCTGTTTACTGAGTTCCCGATATCGCTCCTGCATGATTCGCATTCCAGACACTTCTTTTTCTCGTAATGCCAGCCCTTTACCTAGTTTTACCCGCTTGTCCGTTAAAGGAAAAACGATGAACTGCAACACGATAAAAAGAAGCAGACTTATCCCACCTATACTCACCGCAATTTTTTGCCGTTTATCCAGCTGAATCATATCCCGCCAAGCTGCAGCTGGATTTCGAAACGAACGATACCTGTCTTTTTATCCTTGTCTGCCGTTGCCGAAACTATCTGCACCGTTTTATACTTGGAGGAAGTGGAGAGAGAATTTTTGATCATATTCACTGAATTGTAGGTATCGGTAGTTCCTTTGACGAGAATAGAGTCTCGGTCAATTGCCAGACGGTTGACCTGCAGAGCCACTGCTTTTGTGATATGTGCCGAGATATCGGCAAGTAAACCGAGCACACGTTTGTCAGTGGCAAAGAGTGGAGTCGGCGCTTCTGGTCCCTGAACGGTTTTCAGAGCTGCCTTCATTTCGGCATAAGGCTCATGAACCTTTGTAATCTTGGGGAAAGTCTGCTTGTAGATAGTGCTCATTTCCTCCCTGATAGTTTCATCGCGGTTCCGCAGCAAGCGATAATCGTTCCACATATAACCAAGCCAACTCGCAGCAAAGACTATCACCACAACCGCTACGCCTACCTTCTGTTTTCTGGTAGAAAAGAAAGTTCGTTTTTTGACAAAAATTTCTTTACGAAAATT
>CAITZN010000368.1 GCA_903896915.1 uncultured bacterium | reverse complement strand
TGGATCGTTTGTCGACGGAAATACCGCAACCGGGTGCTGCAACGGTTGGGTTTTGGTCTTGCCGGGCAACTGGCAGCACTCCCCCCTAGCCCCTCATCCGCACCGACCTTCTGGATTCACGCCCTTTCTGTGGGCGAGGTCACCTCCGCCCTTCCCCTGGCAAGCGGCATTAGGGAAGCCTTTCCGGAAGCGCGGATCGTGTTTTCGACGACCACCTCCTCCGGCGCGCAGGTGGCCCATCAACTCCTTACACCCTTTGTAGACGTCCTCATCTCCGCCCCACTTGACCTGGGACCGGTTGTCCCCTTCTTTATCAAGACTATCAAACCGAGTCTGTTCATTCTGGTGGAAACCGATTTCTGGCCACACTGGCTGCACTGCCTGAAGCGAAATAGGATCCCGACCCTGCTGGTTAACGGCCGAATTTCGCAACAATCCTTTGCGCACTATCAGCGCTTCGACTTTTTATGCAAGCCGATGTTTCGGAATTTCACCATCCTATCCATGCAAACCGCAAGCGATTCGGAAAAAATGGCGTCTTTGGGCGTTGAGGCTGATCGAATCATCACTCTGGGTAATCTTAAATTCGACAACAGCCAGACCTTCGCCCCCCAAAAGGCCTCTACATCAAACGGACCGACAAAGGAATCCTACGGCTTTAACGCCACCGCACCGCTTTGGATCTGCGGTTCGACCCATCGCAGTGAGGAACAAATCATCTTCCAGATATTCCTGCAGCTCCGCCAAACAATTCCTGCCCTGCAACTCCTCATTGCACCCAGAAACATTGAAAGGGCTGACGAGATCGTTGCCCTAGGCCATACCTACGACCTCGACTGCCGCAAATGGACAGAAGGCAAGCACAACCAAGGGCCTATCCTCATCCTCAACACCATCGGCGAACTGGCCGATTGTTATGCAATGGCCGATACGGTCTTCATCGGCGGCAGCCTGGTGCCGCAAGGTGGCCATAATCCCATCGAACCAGCATCAGCCGGAGTACCTGTCCTCTTTGGTCCGCACATGGAAGATTTTGCAGAGATCGCAGCAGCACTTGTGCAGAGCGGCGGGGCTCGTCAGGTACAATCAGCAGCTGCACTCCTGAGCGCCCTGCAACAACTCTTTGCCGATCCTGCCCTGCTCAAGTCAATGGCCAAAGCCGCACGGGATTGTGTCACAGCAAACCAAGGAGTCGTCCGCAAACACCTGGAAACCATCACCAGCCTTCTTTCCCGGAATACCTCCGACCGGTAACGCCGTATGGCTCAGCTACTGCGTCGCTGCACGGAAAACATATTAATCAGTACCACGGTCTGCTTCATCATTGGAGCCAGCGCCGCCTACACTTATTCTGCGCCGTTGGCCACGCTCCCAATGGCCACAATTGTCCTGCCGTTATTGCTCGTGTTGGCACTTGTTGCCTATTTCCTTCCCCGCCGCCTGCGACCGCTCTCCGCCCTGCCCCTCTTTTTCCTTATCGGCCTTCTTTACACCCATAGCGCCCTGCAGCCGGAAGCTGACCCACGCAACATCGCTCGCCTCATTACCGAGAAGACCAAGGCCACGCTGATCGGCCGGATCCTTACTATGGTTGAATATGACGGTGAAAAAACCCGGTTCGAACTGGGTAGCGAAGAGATCTTACTCCACGATCTCGACCATAAATCCTCTTTGCAACCGGTTCGAGGCAAAATCCAGATTACCGTTCCAGGTGATCTCAGCGGGCAGTACCTCCCGGGCATGAAAATCATGGCCATTGCTATGATCGATCAAATCCGCGAGTATCAAACACCTGGGGCTTTTCCGTACCGACTCCAGATGGCCACCAAATCCATCTCCTGTTCAGGATGGATACGCTCAACAAAGGAAATTCTGCAGGTGCATGAACCACCTCTCCCCTTCGCGCAGCGCCTCCGATTCTTCCCGGAACAGGTACGGCAACGGGTAGCACTGTTCCTTAACCAGCAGTTTGCCTCTACTCCCGATATTGCTGGCCTCTATCAGGCGCTGCTAATCGGCTCTGGGAGAAACATTTCACCGCAACTGCTGGAAGCATTCAAAGAAAACGGCTGCTTTCATATTTTATCAATTTCAGGGCTGCACCTGACCTTGCTGGCTCTTTTCACGGTCACGATCCTCACTTATCTCCTCAAACGCAGTCAATGGTTGCTGCTCCATTGCCATGTCCCCACCCTTGCCCTCGTCCTGACCGCACCTCTGCTTTGCCTCTACACTTTTATCGCCGGCATGAACATCCCGGCGTTCAGGTCGTTGGTCACCGCACTGCTCGTGCTTTTCGCCGTAGTGTTGCGCCGGCAACGATCTGTTATTCACCTCATCGCCGCCGCAGCTCTCATTGTCATGATGATTTCGCCTCTCGCACTCTTCACCGTCTCTTTTCAACTGTCATTTGCCGCTGTCCTTGCCATTAACTGCATCTATCCCCGCCTTCCCCTGGTCGTCGCCAAGACAGAAATCGACCATAAGCCTAATCGGATACGAGCCTGGTGCGGAACTCTTCAATCAATGCTCTACGTTTCCTTAGCGGCAACCGCAGGAACCCTGCCCTTACTGCTCTATCATTTCAACCGATTTTCTCTGATCGGGCCAGTGATGAACCTGATCCTCGAACCTTTGCTCTGCTTGTGGGCACTACCGTTTGGTTTACTGGCGATTCCCCTGATTTGGATAGCCCCTGATGTCTCGACGCTGCTCTTTGACTTCGGCAGTGCGGGCATCCGCCTGACAGTCTGGCTTGCCCAGGCATTTGCCGGTTTTCCTTTTGCCTCGATCTGGACGATCACCCCATCATTCCCTGAGATCGCTCTATTTTTCATCATCCTTTTCCTACTCCTCCACCAAGGCCGAACAATTCGACATCTGTATTGGGTAAGTGTCCTTTCGCTCATCCTTCTGTGCTCTTTTACCCTCTCCCTCTGGTGCCCTGACATCAACAAGGAGCTCACCGTCAGCTTCCTCGATGTCGGACAAGGCTCGTCGAGCCTCCTGCAACTTCCTAATGGCAAGAACATCCTGATCGATGGCGGCGGTTATCAGACAGAGCAATTCAATACCGGCCAAGGCATCATCGCCCCTTTTCTCTGGCGAAAACGGATCTGGCGACTCGATGATTTAGTCATCACTCATCCGCACCAAGACCATTACAACGGCCTGCCCTTTGTCTACGCCCGTTTTCAGCCGCAACGTTTGATCGTCAATGGCGACAACGGCAATGAACCAGCATATCTTCAATTCCTTGCAACCGTTGAGAAGAAAGGCACACCAATAATAGTTGCCACTGCAGGGGATTCACTCCAACAAGATAATAGGCTACGTCTTGAATGCCTGGGTATGAATGGTCTTATTGACCAGGATTCCACTTGGTCGACCAATGACCGGAGCCTTGTGCTCCGACTA
>CAITZN010000367.1 GCA_903896915.1 uncultured bacterium | reverse complement strand
GGTAGAGGGCGAAGCCCAAACGGCGGTATTTCGAGGGCGAAGCCCGACCCCAGGGGGACGACCCGCAACAAAACCCACCAACAGACCAACCCATCGTCCAACCGTAGTTGTCCGAAGGGTTGCCGTCGGTGGGTTCTGTCGTTGTTTTCGTGTGTTTTGGCTCGCAACAGCACAAGTTCACACGATGTGCTACGCGTTCGGACAACCTGAGACACAATGCCTGAAGGCATCTCGTCGCTGACCGCCGCCCCTGCAACTCAATCAATTTTATCACCAGCCACGATGGTTTCACCCTGGCCGACTTGGTCAGTTACAATGAAAAACATAACCTGAACAACGGCGAGAACAACCGCGATGGCGACAATAACAACCTGAGCTGGAACAGCGGCGTCGAAGGACCAACCAATAATAATAAAATTCAGGGCCTGCGATCTCGGCGCATTCGCTCCATGGCGGTCATTCTCTTCCTTTCCCAGGGCGTGCCGATGTTGGTTGCCGGCGACGAGTTCGGCCGCAGTCAGCAAGGCAACAATAACGCCTGGTGCCAGGATAATTCCATCAGCTGGATCGACTGGGACCTGGAGACCAAAAACTACCGGCAGCTACGCTTCTTCCGCAAACTGATCCATCTGCGCAAATCGCACCCCATTTTCAGGCGTGAAGACTTCTTCCTGGTTAGCAATGGTGCAGAGGAACCTATCCAAATTTTAGAGATTATCTGGCAAGGACTTCGTCCCGGAGAACAAGACTGGTCGCCGGAATGCAGGACGCTGGCTTTCATGCTCAATGGTTCAACCCTGGCCGAACAGGAGGACGACGATTTTTTCGTTATGATCAACGGCAACGCCGATGATTCCGCCCTCTTCACAATCCCCGCACCCTCACGAAATCGAACTTGGGTGTGCCTCATCGATACCGGCCGCCCGCCTCCCCACGACTTCATTGACCCCGAGCGAGGGGATACGGTAGAGTGCGGTTCTACAATTTCGGTAACCACCATGGGCTGTGTTGTCCTGCAATCCGTTGAAACGAGGTAATGCGATGATCAAACTGCTGATGCTGGGCGATTCACTGGTTGAATGGGGCGACTGGTCGAAACATTTACCAGGGGTTGCTGTTATCAACCGGGGTATCGCCGGCGAGATGACCGAAGAGCTGTCGGCGCGCCTCATGGATGAAATCGACGATTGTCCCGATCCGGATGCGGTCCTCATCCAATCAGGCACCAACAATCTGCTAATGGGCTACATGTTCTTTCCCGCGATCTTCACCACCATGATGCAGCGGTTACGCCTGTGCTATCCCCAGACCCCGCTGATCCTCTGTTCGCTCACGCCTATGCCGATCGTGTCCGCGCCGGATATCGAACAGGTCAACCGCGAACTGGCGCAGGTGGCTGCTAATCTCGAGAACTGCTTCTTTCTTGACCTGGTCGGACCTTTTACCGAGCAGTGCCTGCCCATCACCCATCCCGGTTTCCTTAACGACAATGTCCATTTAAGCACCAGGGGCTATCAAGTCTGGGCTGGTGCCATCAGCCGTTGCCTGCAGGAACTTTTCCAGGGGCACCTCCCAAGTTGACAAAACCGAGACCGATTCTTATAAAATCACGTTGATACCGCCTGACAACGTGAGGCCTCAAAAAAAATCCGAGAAGTACTGCGCAGGCAGTGCGACAGCACCTGGACCAAACAACCGTTCCGGCCTTAAACAACCGCCTTCGGCACCAAGAACGGCGGGAGATCGGATTTTTCAATCCGTGACCGAGAACAGAATCCATCTCTTTCTGTTGGAGAATCATCTATGCTATCATTTCGCAAAGTCTTAACTCATGCTGCTCTTTCCTTCCTCCTGACCGGTCCAATGCTGGCCTCTGCCGAGGATAAACCGACACCACCGCCAGCGGAGACGGCAAAGGCAGCGGCCATACTCGACGGAATCGCCTTGCAGGGAACCGTTACCGAGACCATGAACAGCAGCGGTTACACCTATCTGCTGCTCGATGCGGCCCAAGGAAAAATATGGGTGGCGCTCCCTGAAACCGAGATCAAAGTCGGCCAGGCCGTTACCTGTGCTCCGGGGATGACCATGAAAGGTTTTGCCTCAAAAACCCTGAATCGTACCTTTGAAACCATTGTCTTCTCGCCCGGTCTCGACAAGGGTGGAGCCTCTACAACCCAACCAGCCCCGGTAGCGCCCGTCAAGGGCAAGGATGGTGCCGGTTTCAGCGAGGCCTTGCAGGCTGAGAAACCCGGCAAGGCCGTTCCAGGAAACGGTGCCGAAAGCACAGCTCTGGGAGCGTCAACCGGCAGTGCCGGTGCTGTCGTGCCCTCCACGGATATCAATATCCACAAGGCTCCAGGCCCTAACAGCTATTCCGTGGGTGAATGTTTTGAACAGGCCAAGGATTTGAACAGTAAAACCATCAAGGTGCGGGGCAAGGTCATGAAAATCTCACGCATGATCATGGGCAAAAACTGGCTGCATATCCAGGACGGGACCGGCAATCCCCTGAAAAATCAGCATGATCTCGTCGTCACTACCCAGGATGATCCCGGCGAGAATGTTATTGTCACCGTGGAAGGAATGCTCAGCGCTAACCGTGACTTTGGCGCAGGCTATAAATATGACACAATCATCGAAGACGCTAAGGTTGAGAAATAGCTCCCCACCGCCATGACCGCTGGAAAGATATCACCTGCTGAAATCGGCTTTGATTTTGATGGCGTCATTGCCGACACTGTCGAAGCCTTTATCCGCATTGCCTGTGAGCAATACGACCACTGCGATATCTGCCCAGAGGACATTACCCATTTTTCCGTGGAGCAATGCCTGACCATGAATGCGGGAATTGCCGAGTCAATCTTTTTACAGATTCTCAAGGATTCGGTAGGGACCGGCCTGCTGCCCATGCCGGGAGCGATTTCGGTGTTGAGTGAGTTGACCGGGCAGGCGACGGTAACGATCATCACCGCCCGGCCGGACGCAGATCCGGTGCACCACTGGCTGCAAACGTTTTTCTCAGACACGGCGTATCGAAAAATCCGAGTGGTTGCCATGGGGGATCACGATGACAAAGCCCGGCATATCAGGATGTCCGGGCTTTCCGCCTTTGTTGACGACCGGGCTGAAACCTGCCTACAGTTGAGCCAAGCCGGCATCCATTCGATCGTTTTTTCCCAGCCCTGGAACCGCAACCGTCACAGCCTGCCTGCGGTACAGAACTGGGAAGAAATCCGCGCCCTTTGTTTTTAGCGAATCAACCCCGGAGTCCCTAGCATGCACTGTCCCTCCTGCGGCACCCCTCTGAAGATTTTCAAAAATCCGGCACCCACAGTTGACATCATCATTGAAACCCAAGGCGGTGTGGTACTGATTAAACGGAAAAATCCACCCCATGGCTGGGCCCTACCCGGCGGGTTTGTCGATTACGGCGAATCCTTTGAAGACGCCGCCCGGCGTGAGGCTACCGAAGAAACCGGGCTTACGGTCACCCTAAGGCTCCAGTTCCATACCTACTCCGACCCCAAACGCGACGCCCGCCAGCATACCGCCTCGACTGTCTTTATCGCCACGGCGACCGGCCATCCCATAGCAGCAGATGATGCCAGCCAGGCTGCGATCTTCTTCCGGGACAATCTACCGCCGCTCGTTTTTGACCACGAGCGCATTCTTAGGGATTATTTTGCTTTCAAGGATAGTGGCAGATTGCCGCAGATTGAGCAGACCGCGCTATAGGCTTAAGAACGCAAAAAGTTACTCAGGGACGGATTTTTGTTTCTGCAAGGACTCCGACTGCAAGACAGGGGGTGACGAGGGTGCCGTATCGGCAGGGGGGCTATCAGGATCGATTTCCGGGCTGGGTTGACCGGGGATCATCGAAGAAGAGGCTTCAAGCGGCCGGATGGCGATGGTTTGTTTGGATGCTGCCTGAGGGGATGGTGAGGGTGCCGAATGGGTCTGCTGATTTTGCGGACTGCGGAACAAAAACAGCAGGATAACCAGGCAACCGATGCCGATAGCCAGCAGCCAACGGCGAGGAAGTTGTTGCAGCCTTTGCCGTAATTCGGGAATAAATACTGATTTGGGTGGAACGACCGGCGATACCTGAACAACCGGGGTGTCCGGAACGATTTGCACCACTGGCGCCATAGGCGCTACGGATGCCTCTGCAGGCGGCTTTTGCACCTCAGGGATTTTACCGGTAAACCTGGCGACAAGGGCCTCCGCCCCGGCAAGGGCTTTCTTTTCTTCAGCCAGGCCTGGCACATCAATGGCGACCTGCTCGATTTCCAAATACAACTTGGCAGCCAGATTGTTCTGCCCTTGCTCGGTATATTCCCTAGCCTGCTGCTGCAGCTTTTTCACCTGCTCCAGTGTGCCAGACAATTCCCTCTCCAGCGCCGTTTTTTCCTTGTCCCCGATTTCCGCGCCAAGCTGACGATAGAGAAATCGGGCCTCAAAAATCCTCTTTTCCCTGATTCTGGAACGGATCAGGGCGGATGGATTCTCAACAGGAAGCTCGAGTTTGCTGGCAGGCATCAGCATCTACCCTTTAAAAGAAGGCCTTCAGCACCACATAGGTGACCAGCCCCGTACCTACGGAGCCGTAAATCAGCAGTCAGGGGAGACAGTCTCCGCCCGACCGCTTGATAATAACCGCAAAGGTGACAATCCCGGCCAGGATCGCCACCCCAATTGCGAGCAGCTCTTTCATGGCTCCTCCCCGAAGGGGGCAATCTACCCCCTTATTTTCGCATCTTTCTTCTTCCGCAACCGAATGGCTTTAGGGGTTATTTCCACCAGTTCGTCATCGTTAATATATGATATACAGTCTTCAAGACTCATGTCAATGGGCGGGACCAGAACGACCGCCTCATCTGAGCCGGAAGCCCGCATGTTGGTCAGTTTTTTCCCTTTTGCAGGATTGACAATCAAATCAGCCGGACGACAGTGCTCACCGATGATCATGCCGGGATAGGCATCGATACCAGGGCCGACGAACAGCTTGCCCCGATCCTGAAGATTGAAGAGGGCGTAAGCGACCGTGGTGCTGGGTTCTTTGACAATAATCACCCCGTTGGTGCGATTATGGATATCACCGGCATAAGGACCCCATTCGGCAAAAATATAGTTCATGACGCCCATGCCGCGGGTGTCGGTCATGAAGGCTGAACGGTATCCGAGCAGGCCGCGGGTGGGCACCTTGAATTTCATCCGGGTCATTGATTTTTCCACCTGCATATCGAGCAGCACCCCTTTCAGCTTGCCCAATTTTTCAATAACCACTCCTTGATACTGCTCATCCACATCCACCGACAACTCTTCATACGGTTCCATGGTCTTACCGTCAACCTGCCGCATGATAACCTCGGGTTTGGTAACCTGGAGCTCGTAGTCTTCCCGTCGCATCTTTTCGATGAGGATGGAGAGATGCAGCTCGCCGCGTCCGGAGACCCGATAGCCGACCGCGTCGGTCAGGGGTTCAACCTGCAGCGCGACATCGGCCAGCGTCTCTTTCGCCAGCCGCTCTTCCAGATGGCGGGAGGTGACAAATTTACCATCCTGGCCGGCAAACGGCGAATCATTGGGGATAAAATTCATGGAGATGGTCGGCGGATCGATCTCAATCAACGGCAGGGGCTGGGGATTGAGAGGATCGGTAAAGGTGACGCCAACCGTGACATCATCCATACCGGCAACAGCGACGATATCGCCGACCGAGGCGCTTTCAATCGGCACCTTCTGATCAGCGCAGAAACCGAAAATCTTATTGATCCGCACCGGGGAGATGGAGCCGTCACGCCTGGCAACTACCAGAGGTGTCCGCAGGTTCAAAGTACCATTCACGATCTTGCCGATACCCAAACGGCCCATATAGGGGGAATAGTCGATCGTGTTGATTTGCAACTGCAAGGGGGCATCGGCGTTGCCGGATGGCGGCGGCACATACCTGACGATCATTTCCGAAACCGCATGCATCCCGGTTTCCGGAGTCACCACCATATCTGGATCGTCTATCGCGTATCCGGCTTTAGCAGAGGCGTAGACTACTGGAAAATCCAGAACAGAATCCGGGGCATCGAGACGGTCAAGCAGACCGAAAACCTGATCGACCGCCCAATCGCAGCGGGCCGCAGGTTTATCAATCTTGTTAATCACCACCAGAATGGGGAGACCGGCGGCCAAGGCCTTCTTGACCACAAAATACGTCTGCGGCATCGGTCCTTCCTGGGCATCAACCAGCAGCACCGCACCGTCGGCCATGCGCAGCACCCGCTCGACCTGCCCGCCGAAATCGGCATGGCCTGGGGTATCGATGATGTTGATCTGATAATCTCCATAGATATACGACCCGTTTTTCGAGGCTATGGTGATGCCCCGTTCGCGCTCAAGGTCCATTGAATCCATTAACCGCTCTGCTACCTGCTGATTGTCGCGAAACATGCCACTCTGCCGAAACAGCTGATCGACGAGGGTTGTTTTGCCATGATCGACATGGGCGATAATTGCGACATTACGAATATACTTCTGTTCCATACTGCTCCTGCCCCCGGATGGGGCTGTCCTTTTTAATAAAAAAATACGATATCCCGGATTGCCGGGAAATGAGACGATTCGGGTATGCCCGGCAGGCTATCGCCGGCATGATGGTCACGAGAAAAGCTGGCAGATCCCCAACCAGAGATAAAAAAAGAATAAATATACCAGAAGAACAGCAAGAAGACAAGAAGATTGAAAGGCGTGCCGCTACCAATCTGCAAAAATTTTGTAACGGGCAGCTGCTGACCTTCTTAGAATCGGGATGTTTACATCAACATAGTCAATCACCCGAGCCCTTTTCCCGGTCGCTGGCCGCATGATCCGGCCAACCACCTGCAACAGCCGTCCCTCAAACTTGATGGGTGTCGCCAACACCAGAGTGGTCAGGCCCGGACAATCAAAGCCCTCACCGATGAGCTGCAGAGTGGCGACAAGAACCTCCACACCGCCGGCCTGCACATCTTCCACAATCTGCAACCGTTTCTCCGAGGTGGCCTGGCCAGTGAGGACCTGCGCCACCACCCCCTGCTCGGCCATGAGTTCTGCCAGAATTTGACAATGCGCCACCCGGTCGGAGACCACCAACATCGTTCCCTGGTGCCCCTGACGGACGACAGCCACGATATCGGCCACAATCTGGCGGTTGCGCTGACCGTCAGCGGCCAGCGCCTTGATCAACTTGGCGTATTCGCCTTGAAAGAAATGGGCAAAGCCGGTCGACCGCTGTTGCAGCTCCGGCCGAACGACCGCACCGCTGGCCTCCAGCATCCGACCGTCAACCGCATGGACCCGATCACCCATATAGGTATAGATCAGCTGGGTCATCCCGTCCTCGCGACGAAAGGCGGTGGCCGACAACCCCAGCATATAGTGGCTGGGAAAGGCCGAGACCACATCAGTGAAAAGGCTGGCCGGGACCCGGTGGCACTCGTCCACCACAATCTGGCCGAAACAAGTGGACAAGGCTTCCAGGTTTTTCTTGGCCGTGTTGACGATGGCAACTGTCACTGGCTGCACATCAAAGGAGCCGTCACCGGCCTGCCCGGCCTCGATACCTAGAAACTGTCGGATCCGGTCTTGCCATTGATGCATCAGCTCTTTGGAATGGACCAGGATCAAAGTAGGTTGCCGGCGCTGGGCAATGATGCTGAGGGCCATGACGGTCTTACCGGAGCCGGTGCCGGCCTCAAGCACTCCGAAGGAATGGGCGTAAACGGCCGCCACTGCCTGCTGCTGATACGGCCGCAACTCTCCTTGAAAAGACAGATCTATTTCCGGCAGAAGAAGGCGTTGATCAACAATCTCAGGCTGACTCCCCGTCTCCTGAAGGCAAATTCGGACAGCCTGATTGCCAAATCCACGCGGGAAAATTATCCCACCATTCTCTTCCCGGTAAAAAAGAAGCTGAGGCTTGAGCTGTTTGCCGATCCAACGACTGTACCGCTTCGCCGCCTGATATTTTGGATTATCAATGGTCAAGGCTGTCCGAATGGCAGCTAACAATGCCGGAGGAGCGCCGGTAAGGCAGCATTCCCGGTTGACAATGAGACAGACTTTCGCGGTTTGTTGCGCCAGGGCAGGTTTGTTCACTGGTCCCCTCCGCTCACAGTTCTCAACAGTTGCCCCTGTCGGTAACACGAGCATCGATACAGCCACCAGGACGTCAAGGATAACCTTTTCTTGTCTGCCAGCTTGACAGGGCAAAGAATATATTGCATTTTATACATTTATGCCTTTCGGATAGACATCGACAGATGGCTAGGCTCTTCACCTGCCGCCCCTTTGGATGCACCCCTACCTCTTTTCACTGTTGCCTGCGCATCTCCGCACCAGAAAAACAGGACAGGGCATCCTTTACAATTCTTCTTCTTTTGCTGACAAAATGGTACAAAAATATTATTCCTGCTCTTTTTGCCTCTTGCTTGCCCTCCTGCTTCTGCCCCACTCCGGGATCAGCGCTCCTGCCAACACCATTAGCCAACGGGATATTGTCATCACCCTGCCGGCGGAAACCGTGCTGGCGTCGCTCAAAAAAATCCTGCCGCTCGACATTCCTTCGCAGAATGCACAGCTACAGGGAGATATTATCCTCGAATCTCTGGACCGACTGGTCATCCATGACAACATCATTTCCGTACATGGGGTGCTTTCCGGCCGAAACCTGGTGGTGGTTACCAATATCGCCGGTCAAGATATCCAGCTGAAAGTCGGTCAGGTGCGCCTACCCATGACCTGTGATCTGCACACCCGTTTCGACCCGGTCCAGCGAAAACTTTTCGTCACCCCTCGATTTGCCGATACCGGAAACAACCAAGAGGGCTCGCTGGCTCCCTTGTTAGGGGCCTTAGGTGGCAGGGAACACCTTGTCAAGCTCGATGCCCTGCGGTTGCTGAATATCAAGATCGGTACCCGATCTATTCCCGTTGCCATGGAACCAGTCAAGGTTACGGCCACAGACAATGCGCTAGTGTTCCACCTACTGCCTCAGGTCGGCACCCCAAAATAAACCCAACCCATTTTCCCACTCACGAAGGAGGCTCCCATGCCAGACAACTGTCTCTTCTGTAAAATTATCCGTGGCGAAATTCCAGCAGCCAAGCTGTACGAGGACGATGAAGTGCTCGCCTTCCGCGATATCGGACCGCAAGCGCCGGTCCATTTCCTGGTTATCCCTAAAAAGCACCTCAGCGGACCTGCAGCGGTAACCATGGATGATGAACGGCTCATAGGCAAACTGATGCGGGTGGGGAACGAAATTGCCGCCAAGGAAGGAATAGCCCATTACCGGGTGGTCTTCAACAACGGCTCACAGGCGGGACAGACGGTGTTCCATCTGCATATGCATATCCTGGGTGGCAGGAATATGGGCTGGCCCCCAGGCTGAGACACCTGGTGACGAATCAGGATTCCTGTAAAATCTTGTGGACCACTTCAGCCAAGCCTGAAATAGTATAAGGCTTATGAATGTAGGCGCGAATACCCAAGGCCTCGGATTGCTGTGCATTGAGGAATTCGCTATATCCCGAGCAGATAACGACAGGCATCTCAGGGCGAATGACAAAAAACTCTCGGGCCAGATCCATGCCGTTAAGCTCCGGCATGGTCATGTCCGTTATGACCAGGTCGAAATCTTCTGGTTGACGGCGAAAAATTGCCAAGGCCTCAACACTGTTGGTTTCTGCCACCACATCATAGCCCAGCGATACCAATATTTCTTTTCCCAATTCGTTCAGCATCTCTTCGTCATCGACCAGGAGTATCCGACCACGACCGGTCGGAACCGTCTTCAAGGCGATATCGTCCTGAACAGAACCACTGTCGATCGGAAAGTACAGGGTGAACGTCGTCCCTGCGCCCGGCTCGCTGACAACGGAAATCGTGCCACCAAAACTCGTCACAATCCCCCTGACCACAGCCAAACCAAGGCCCGTTCCTTTACCTACGCTCTTAGTCGTAAAATACGGCTCAAAAATCCGCTCTAACACCGCTGGTTCCATGCCCTGCCCGGTATCGCTGACCTTGATGCAGAGGTAGGGGCCAGGGGACAAATCCCTAAATTGGCCGTCACCCCCCTCTTCCACCTGAATCGCCGATACGGTCACCTCCATCATCCCGCTTTCAGCGCCGATGGCATGAGCCGCATTGGTGCAGAGGTTCATCAGTACCTGGTTAACCTGGGTTGGATCGGCCAGCACCACATCCGACTCCGAGCTGATGAAGAAACTTTGCTTAATTTCGATGCTTGAAGGGAGCGTCGAACGTAGCAACTTCAGTGTTTCCTTGACCAAGGGAACGATATGGATCGGTTTCTTCTCCTGTATTGCTTTTCGGCTAAAGGTCAAAATCTGCTGCACAAGGTCC
>CAITZN010000366.1 GCA_903896915.1 uncultured bacterium | reverse complement strand
CACTTCCGAGAGCATCGGTTTGAGGGTCTGCTTGAGCACCGCAAGGTAAGGGCGATCAGGTGCTTTTATTCCGATAGTGCTCGCCCCTTGGTCATCTACCAGAGGGAAGTAAGCGGTGGTGGTGGCCGTTCTGTCCAGCAGTCCGACCCCTGGAAAATTGACATCTGATTTCTTTACCAGCTCAAGAAAGGGCTGCATCTCTTGCGGTGTTCTCGACGCCGCCATTTCAGCCAGATTGATAATGGCTGATTGCCTGTTCACCACCCAGGATTCCAATCTGTCCCCCAAACTCTTACCGGCCTGGATCAACTGTGTGCGGATACGGTGATCTGTTTGGTTGAAATCAGCCCTGCTTTCAATCGCAAGCAGGATAAGCATCGGACACAAGACAAAAAGGGCCATCAAATTGTAGGCGATATCGCGATATGATGTCTGTGACGAGCGAGACCGGAGGGTATAAGCAGTAAAGATCAGACGGGCAATTAAGGCGTTGGCGATACCGTTGACAGCCTGTTTGGTCATGACAATGGAGGTATTACTGAGCGGCAGATGCATGACGAGGTGGTAGAAAAGGAAGACCAGCGGCATGCCGATGATGAGCCAATAGAGCGTATCCGCCAAGACCATGCCCATCTTGCGGCGTTCCATCAACAGGCCGACAACCGCCACCTCGGCTGTCGTGATGATGATGGCATAAGGGTGATTCCAGAGCATGTAGGTCAAGCTGGCAATCATGGCGGCTGCTAAGACACCCCGACCGATACCAAAAATCTGCAGTGCCAGCATGGCAAAAATGCTGCCGAAGAGAAAATCGATGTTGAGAAAGAGCGGGAACCGGAAGTAGATTCCCACCAAGCCAGCTGCGATTAGTCCCAGGAAGAGGGAGATGCTGTGTCTGTTGGTTACGGAAGGGTTATTGGCAAACATGGGTATCCTGGGACCGAGTCTAGAGTATGGTGAAAGGTGAAACTATCGGTATGGACAAGAAAAATCGAACGATTAACTTGTCATTCTACTCTCATCCATCACCTTCCTGAGGAGTGTAGCGATTCCGTTCTTGGTCATAGGTTTATCAAAAAAGCCTTTAATCCCTTCGGCCTTGGCCCGTTTTTCGTCGACGAGAGTGCTGTAACCTGTGCAAAGAATAATCGGAATATCCGGACGAATCTGCAATATCTGTCTTGAGAGTTCCAACCCCGTCATATCCGGCATAGTCTGGTCAGTGATTATTGCATCAAACAGGTCAGGCTGCTTCTGAAAGAGGTTGAGGGCTTCTGTGCTACTGGTCAACGCCGTTACCACATACCCTAGACGCACAAGCATCGTTTTGCCCAACTCAACCAGCATTATTTCATCGTCAATCAAGAGAATATGTCCTGTGCCGGGAGATGCCACCGTCACAGGCTTGACCGCAGCAACGGTTTCCTCCTCGATGGCCGGGAAATAAATCTCGAAAACCGTGCCTTTGCCTGGTTCGCTCTCGCAGGTGATGAATCCGCCATAACCGGTGATGATACCATGGGTGATAGCAAGGCCCATTCCGGTGCCTTTGCCGACCTCTTTGGTGGTGAAATAGGGATCGAAGATCTTTTTCCGTATCTCCGGCGGAATCCCCTGACCGGTATCGCGGATCGTCAGCACCACGAAGGAGCCAGGTTGCAACTCGGGCCTGTGTTCGATATCCTCCCAGGAGAGTGTGTGGTCCTTCAGGGTGATGGTGAGGGTGCCTCCGTCCTGCTCCATGGCATGGAAAGCATTGGTGCAGAGATTCATCAGGATTTGATGCACCTGGGTCGGGTCAGCCAGAATAGGCCTGATGGAGGTGTCGATCTGCGGTTGAATGGTGATGGTTGAGGGTAGGGAGGGCCGGAGGAGCTTGACGGCCTCCTTGACAATGACGCCGGGTTGCAGGGGAATACGTTCGATATTGGCCTGGCGGCTGAAGGCCAGAATCTGTTTGACTAGGATGGAGGCCCGCTTACTGGCTCCCAGCACCTTAGTCAGATGACTGGCTGTCATTGATTCCTGAGGTACGTCATCCATGGCGATTTCAGTGTATCCCATTATAGCGCCGAGGATATTGTTGAAGTCGTGGGCTATGCCGCCAGCCAGGGTACCTATGGCTTCCATTTTCTGTGCCTGGATGAGCTGGAGTTGCAGGGCTATTGTTTCCTCCTCAGCACGTTTGCGTTCGGTTATATCACTCAGCGTCCCGATCATCCGTATGGCGGTATTCTCTTGATCCTTTTCAATAGCCTTGCCGTTTGTGCAAACCCATCGCCATGGGCCTGCTTTCATTTTCATCCTGAGATCGATGGTGAATCCTTCTCCGGAGGCAATGCTCGATCGCAACACCCCTTCGACCCTTTCAAAATCATCAGGATGCACAAGTTGTCGCCATGCATCATAGGTGGCGGGAAATTCTCCGTTTCCATAACCGAGAATCTCGTAATAAATCTTGCTGAAAACTGCCTGACCGCTCGGGACGTGCCACTCCCACAGCCCGGTATCTACGACGGACAGCGTTTCAGCATACCGAGCCTCGCTATTTCGCAGCGCTTCTTCGGCGTGTTTGCGCATAAGCGCCTCGCCGATGTGTGCGGCTATCCCTTCCAGGAGTTCAACCATACGGAGCGTAAAACCTTCTTTGCGCCGGT
>CAITZN010000365.1 GCA_903896915.1 uncultured bacterium | reverse complement strand
CAGGTATTTAGTCTGTTAGCGATTAATCGCAACCTGCTGCCGGCCCTGGTTATATAAAGTCCCTTCCTCTAAGTTTTGCCTAACTGGATACAGTTTAATCAACCCGAGCAGTTCTTTTTTACAGGATACATTCCTCATGAATATACATCCCACGGCGGTCATCGACCCCAGAGCGCAACTCGACAGTTCGGTGACGGTCGAACCCTATGCTGTTATCGACGGCCCTGTGGTGATCGGGCCGCAAACCCGTATCGGCGCCCATGCCGTGGTCTGCGGTCACACCACCATCGGAGCCCGGAACACCATCAGCGCGTTTACCTCCATCGGCGCACCTCCCCAGGATAGCAATTATAAAGGGGAGCCGACGGAATTGATCATCGGCGATGATAACCTGTTCCGTGAATACGTTTCCATCCACCGGGCCACGGTCAAGGCCAGCGGCAAGACGCTGATCGGCAACCACAACATGATCATGGCCTATTGCCATATCGCCCACGATTGCATTATCGCCGACCATGTGATTATGGCTAATCTGGCTACCCTGGCCGGACATGTCGAGATCGGTAGCCATGCCAATCTCGGTGGCCTGGTGGCCGTGCATCAGCATTGCCGGATCGGCGATTATGCGTATGTCGGGGGTATGTCAGGAATTGGCCTTGATGTCCCTCCGTACGTGATCATGGAGGGTATCAGAAACCAGATGCGTATTGCCGGGATCAACAAGATCGGCCTGCGCCGTTCCGGGATGGATCGGGAAACCATCAAGAACCTGGAAGAGGCTTTTAAAATTTTGTTCCGTTCGCCTGAACTGCTGCTCAAGGATTCATTGGCCAAGTTGGAAGAGGAGATGAAGGACTGCATTGAAGTACAGCTGATGGTCGACTTCTTCCGCTCCAGTAAACGCGGGGTGGTGAAAAGGACCATTGATGACTGAGGCCATAGTGCAACCAGCCATTGGCCTGATTGCAGGTGGTGGCCAGTTTCCGTTACTCTTTGCTGAGGCAGCGCGAGCGCGGGGACGGAGAGTCGTGGCGATAGCCCATGTCAATGAGACCTCTGCCGAACTCGAAGAAAAAGCGGATATCACCTATTGGGTCAAGCTGGGGCAGTTGGGCAAGATCATTAGCCATTTTCGGCGGGAAGGGGTCACTGAAACCGTTTTTGCCGGCACAATCACCAAAACCCGCATTTTCCATGATGTCCTGCCGGATTTGAAAGGCCTGACCCTTTGGAATAAGATCGACACCAAACTCGATAACTCCATTTTGTGCGCAGTGGCTGCTTCTCTCGAAGAGGAGGGTATTCGGGTGCTGGCCTCAACCTGTTATCTCGACTCTCTTTTCTTCCCTCAGGGGATTCTCACCCGCAAAAAACCATCGGCCAGCCAGATGGAGGACATCCGTTTTGGTTGGGCCATAGCCCGCGAGGTCGGCAGGCTCGACATCGGCCAGTGCGTGGTGGTCCGCGACCGTACCGTGCTGGCAGTGGAAGCTATGGAAGGCACCGATGCCACCATTCGCAGGGGCGGAGAACTGGCCGGGTCAGGAGCGGTGGTGGTCAAGCTGAAAAAGCCGGGCCAGGATTTCCGTTTTGATCTGCCGGCTACCGGCGAGAAAACCATTGAAACCCTGGCGAGCGTCAAAGGCGCTGTCCTGGCTGTGGAAGCCGGGCAATCGTTGCTCTTCGACAAGCAGGCGATGATTCAGGCCGCGGATCGTGCCGGCCTGGTGGTCATCGGTCTTGCTGAGGATGAGCACGGGGGGCTGAGCAGCTGAAAGATGTCAAGGACACGGTGTCAAGGGAGGTGGACATGGGACTATCGACACGGATTATTGAAATCCTGAAACAGACGGTAGGCGGCACGGTTGATGTCAGCGGCTGGGTGCGGACTCGGCGTGATTCCGGCAGCTTCTCCTTCCTGGAAGTTAACGACGGCTCCTGTCTGGCCAATCTACAGGTGGTTGTCGATGAACGGCTTGCCAATTACGAGAGCGAGGTGAAAAAACTGACCACCGGTTGTTCGCTGCGGATTCAGGGGCAGCTGGTGGCTTCTCCGGCCAAGGGGCAGGCTGTGGAGGTGCAGGCTGATTCCATAATGGTGATCGGTTGGGCTGACCCCGAGACCTATCCCCTCCAGAAAAAGCGGCACAGCTTCGAGTTTCTTCGCTCTATTGCTCATCTCCGCCCCCGAACCAACGCTCTGGGTGCGGTTGCCAGGGTCCGTAGCACGCTGAGTTTTGCCATTCACCGGTTTTTCCATGAGCAGGGATTTATGCAGGTGCATACTCCGGTCATCACCACCTCGGATTGCGAGGGGGCAGGGGAGATGTTCACGGTGACGGCGTTGGAGCCAGGCCAGTTGCAGGGTGCCAATCCCTTTTCAGGGGATTTTTTTGGCAGTCGTGCCGGGTTGACGGTCAGCGGGCAGTTGCAGGCCGAGATCTTTGCCCTTTCACATAGCCGGGTCTATACCTTCGGTCCGACTTTCCGGGCTGAGAATTCTAATACCAGCCGGCATCTGGCTGAGTTCTGGATGCTGGAGCCGGAGATGGCTTTTTGCGATCTGGCTGGCGATATGCAGGTGGCAGAGGCCCTGATCAAGCATCTGGTTGCGGTAGCACTGACTGACTGTGCGGCCGATCTCGAGCTGTTTGATCAATTCATTGCCAAAGGCCTGATCGAAAAACTCATTCAGGTACGCGATCGTCCCTTTGTTCCACTGACCTATACCGAGGCTGTTTCCTTGCTCGAAAAATCGGGTCGGAGTTTCGAGTTTCCGGTGCAATGGGGGATTGATCTGCAGGCCGAGCATGAAAGGTATCTTTGCGAGGAAGTGGCCAAGGCACCGGTGATCGTCACCAATTATCCGGCAGCAATCAAGCCCTTTTACATGCGGCTTGACGAGGGTGGCCGGACGGTGGCGGCCATGGATATTCTTGTGGCCGGCATCGGCGAACTGGTTGGCGGCAGTCAGCGCGAGGAACGCTACGATGTCCTGGCTGCCCGAATGGCAGCGGCCGGGCTCGAGCCTGAGCAGTACGGCTGGTACCTTGATCTGCGCCGCTACGGTTCTGTGCCCCATGCCGGTTTCGGCCTCGGTTTTGAACGGCTGGTGCAGTTTGTCACCGGCATGCAGAATATTCGCGATGTTATCCCCTTTCCTCGGACGCCGGGCAGTGCCCCCTGTTAACGCAGGTGGAGAGCCTTTTAGGCGGTAGGTTTTTAAGGTGGTTGGGTGGAGAGGTGTTCTTCGCGCCTGCCAGCCACTCGCATTCTGCACCCATTTGCCTAAGCCTAAACCCCTACAGCCTAATAACCTTCTACTTCAAGGAGCCTTGCCATAGCTGCGGTCACCGGTAATACCAACGGGCTTAAGCCCAAGCAATTGCGGGATCTGGAACGTCTTGCCCAGAAGAAGGTTCCGCCAGAGGATATTATTGACCAGGAGACCGCCCGTTTGCTGGCGGCAATCTCAACGGAACTGAATCGCCAAGTCGGTGTCCTCATCCATCGTTCCGGCCAGATTGAGACTGTGGTGGTCGGCGATTACGACCGCATCACCATTCCCGCCCTGTCCAGTGTCGGCACAGCGGGGGGGCGTTTGCGTGGTCTGCGCTGTGTGCATACCATGTTGGGCGGGGCTACGGTGAATGAAGAGGATATCATGGATCTGGCTTGTCTGCGGCTCGATTTGATGGCGGTGCTGACCATCAGGCAAGGTCTGCCGGACCTGCTGCATGCAGTGCATCTTATCCCTGTCCAGGTCGATGGCCGTGACTGGGAGACCCTGGCCCCGGTGCATCCAGCCAACCAGCAGCAGTCCTGCATCGAGCTGATTTCCGCCCTTGAAGAGGAATTCGTTCGGTCCCGTCCGGTCCGTGATGTCGATAAGGGCAAGGATCGCGCCATTCTTGTTTCGGTGACCACCGGTTCCAAGGCCGATGCCGAGGACTCCATGGCCGAACTGGTCGAACTGGCACGCTCTGCCGGGGTCGAGGTACTGGATCAGGTGATCCAGCGGCGCAAGCAGCTCCATTCTCGTTTCATCCTCGGTCGGGGCAAATTGGTGGAGATTGTGCTGATAAGCCTGCGGCTTGGGGCCAATCTGTTATTGTTTGACCAGGAACTGAGTCCCTCGCAGATCCGTTCGGTGACTGATCACACTGATCTCCGGGTTATCGACCGCACCCAGTTGATTCTGGATATTTTTGCCAGCCGGGCTCGTTCGCGCGAAGGCAAGCTGCAGATTGAGATGGCCCAGCTTAAATATATGCTGCCCAAGTTGACTACCCGAGACGACGCCCTGTCCCGTCTGACCGGCGGTATCGGTGCCCGTGGACCGGGTGAGACCCGATTGGAGATCGACAAGCGGCGGATCAATGACCGCATCACCCGTCTGGGCAAGGAATTGAAGGCGGTGGGCGAACAGCGCTACCACCGCCGCAATCGGCGGCGGAAACGCGATGTCCCGGTGATATCTCTAGTTGGCTACACCAATGCCGGCAAATCCACCCTGCTTAACACCCTGACCAAAAGCGAGATCAAAGCCGAGGACCTGTTGTTTGCCACCCTTGATCCGACCAGCAGGCGTCTGCGTTTTCCCGAGGACATGGATGTGATTATCACCGACACGGTCGGCTTTATCCGCAATCTGCCCGCTGATCTGCTCAAGGCCTTTGAATCCACCCTGGAAGAGTTGTTTGAGGCGGACCTCCTGCTCCATGTGATTGACGTTTCCAATCCTGCATGGCGGCAACAGGCAGGGGTGGTGGAAGCGCTCCTGGCTGAGCTCGACCTCGATACTATCCCCTGTTTGCAGGTGTTCAACAAAATTGACAGGGTCGTCCCCGAGTTTGCAGACCAACTGCCGCCCGCTGGTGAAGGAGTGCGAGTCAGCGCCCTGGACTCCGCAACACTGGCGCCCTTGCTGGTCAAGGCGCAGGAGATCCTGCGGTCACAGTCGTAGTTTAATCGGAATACGCATGCAATGAATGAGGAGAGAGGCGAGGGGGACAACGACCAAGGAGGCGGAAAAGGTACTCAGGGTTGCAGGAAAAATCCGAGATCTTTTTCTTGGAGGTGATCAATAAGTAGACAGCCTATGGTATTCTGCTGCACTGTTCTGACATTCACCTCTCTTTTAATGAGGGTCTTCTTTTTATCGTTGAGCTGGAATTCAACCCGCAGTTTTTGTCCTTCTTCGATTCGATGCAGACCGGATACCGTAAATCTCAGGCCGTTTCTTGAAATATTATTGATTTGAATTATGCCGCCCCCGATTCCACCCTTGCAGATGATCTCATAGGTACCTGGCAGGTTGACTTGTTTGCGGTAATATAGGCGAAAATCAAAGAGAACGGTAAAAATTTGCTGGCAGGTGCAGCGGACCGTTATTGAGTGTTTGCCCTGTCGAAATTTACCAGCGGTAATATGCTTGACCGTTTTGCAGGCAGGGCAGATCAGCGTTGCAGTGTCGTCATCTCGGACATAGGTCTTAACTGTTGTCATTATCGTTAGTCGTAGATGATACT
>CAITZN010000364.1 GCA_903896915.1 uncultured bacterium | reverse complement strand
GTGTCGACGATTCTTTGAAATTAGTCCTGAAGAACAGGATCGTTCATGACCGGACTCAGAATGTCTGCGTCATGCCTGCCGACTTGGCCCTGTCCTACGGTTTTACCGGACCTTGTTTACGGGCCAGCGGTGTACCTTTCGACTTGCGCAAGGATAACCCTTATTATCATTATGATGCCTTCGATTTCACCATACCTGTGGGTACCAAGGGAGATCTTTACGACCGTTTTTTCATTAGATATGAAGAGATTTTCCAGAGTATCAGTATCATCAGGCAGGCAATGAAAATGATTCCCAAAGGGCCGGTGTCCATCAGTAACAATAATGTTACCTTGCCGCCCAAACAGGAAGTCTACAACAATATTGAAGGGTTGGCTAGCCACTTCAAGCTCATCTTTGAAGGCGTGAAAGCACCTGTCGGGGAATGGTACGACTCCTTTGAAGCCGCAAATGGTGAGCTGGGCTTTTATTTTGTCTCCGATGGTTCAGGAAAACCTTACAAATGTAAAGTTCGGCCGCCTTGCTTTTACATGATGAGTGGTTTTCATGAAATGGTTGAGGGACAAATGATTGCTGATGCAGTTATCAATCTTGGCAGCATCAATATTATTGGCGGAGAGTTGGACAGATGAGTGATCGATCACAGCTGATAGAAACGGGAATTCCGTTCACTTTTGATGCACAGCGGGATGCGGAATTTGAACGGCTGGTTAAGCGTTATCCCACTAGGGAATCAATGATTTTACCTGCTTTGTGGCTTGCTCAGGAGCAGGAGGGATGGATTAGTGCTGAGGCTATGGGCTATATAGCTGATCGCATCGGCACATTTGCCAGCCAGGTGTTTGAGGTTGCGACCTTTTACACCATGTATAATCTGCACCCGATGGGGAAAAACCATATATGCATCTGTCGGACTCTTTCTTGCTACCTCTTAGGAAAACAGGAAATTGTTGACTATCTGAAGCATGACTTGGGTATTAAACCTGGAGAAGTCAGTGAAGACGGACAGTTTAGTCTTGAAGAGGTGGAATGCTTAGGACACTGCGGTACGGCTCCAGTTGTTCAGGTTAATGGCGAGTTCTACGAGAATATGAATGTAGATAAGCTCAAAGAACTATTGGCCACACTGAAATAAGGAGGGCGAACGAAAATGCAGGTGAAAGTACTAAGTGCCAGATTTGATATTCCGGACGCCCATAAAATCGAAGTGGCTAAGGAAAACGGGGCCTACTCCACTCTGGAGAAGCTTTTTGAAATGCAACCCGTTGATGTGATTGAGCTGGTCAAGCAAAGCGGATTGCGTGGACGAGGTGGTGCCGGATTTCCTACCGGATTAAAATGGAGTTTTCTCCCGAAAAACAATACGAAGCCTGTCTATCTAGCCGTAAACTCAGATGAATCCGAGCCGGCTACTTTCAAGGATCGGTACATTCTTGTCCGTGATCCCCATATGATGATTGAGGGGATCATTATTTGCTGTTATGCGATTGGCAGTCACGATGCCTATATCTATATTCGCGGTGAATATACAACCCAAGTCAAGGCCTTGCAGGCTGCCATTGATGAAGCCTATGCAGCTGGATATCTTGGCCAATCGATTGATGGGAAGGATTTCAGATTAGACGTGACTGTCCATAGAGGCGCTGGCGCCTATGTCTGCGGCGAAGAAACCGCACTGCTCGAATCTGTCGAAGGACGGAAAGGGCAACCGCGAAGCAAGCCACCGTTTCCTGCGGTCGAAGGTCTGTATGGTTGTCCGACTATCATCAATAACGTTCAGAGTATCGCTTCACTTCCATTTATTTTAACCAATGGCCCCGATGCCTATAAAGCATTTGGAACAGAGAAAAGCCCTGGAACCCATCTCTTCGGCATTTCTGGATTGGTTAAGAATCCCGGTATGTATGAATTACCGCTGGGTTTGCCGATTCTCGAGGTTATCGAGAAAGTTGCAGGTGGTCTGCGTGACGGCAGAAAATTAAAGGGCATCATCCCCGGGGGGAGTTCAACGCCTGTTTTGACACCTGAAGAAGCACAGACCGTAACCCTTGATTACGAATCCATGGCTGCCCATAAAACCATGTTTGGTTCTGGGGGGATCGTCGTTCTGGACGATACGGTAGATATAGTAAAGCTGGTTGAAAATCTCATTTATTTTTACCATCATGAATCTTGCGGTCAATGTACTCCGTGCCGAGAAGGTCTTGGCTGGATGTTGAAGATTGTGAAGAAAATTGTTCGTGGTGAAGGCACAACAGCAGATATCGATCTGCTGAGAGAACTATGCGACAATATCGAAATGAAGACAGTATGCGTACTTTCGGCAGCTTGTACCATGCCGGTGCGCAGTTACTTGAACAAGTTCCGGCATGAGTTTGAGGCGTATGTCAAAAGTGACGTCTCTTGTCAAACCGCGATGTAACAGGGATAAGGGATACCATGGCTGAAAAGGTAAAACTGTTTGTTAATGGACAGGAAGTAGAGGTTGAATCAGGTAAAAATCTGATCGACGCTATTGGTGCTGTCGGCATTGAGATTCCACATCTTTGCTATCATCCGGCGCTTGGGGCAGATGGAAATTGCCGCATGTGTCTTGTTGGTATTGAAGATGGTCGACCTCCTTTAGTTCCGGCATGTAAGACGAATGTCGCTGAAGGGATGAAAGTCCAATTGGACACTGAAAAGATCAAAAAAATCCAGCGCGATATCATGGAGCTGGAATTGATCAATCATCCGATCGATTGCCCCATTTGTGACCAGGCAGGGGAGTGCAAACTGCAGGATTATTACATGCAGTATGATGGGCAAAAGAGTCGAATGACAGTGCCCCCAGTTCTCAAGGCAAAACATATGGATTTCGGGGCTGGGGTCGTCCACGATCAGGAACGCTGCATACTCTGCGCCCGATGTGTTCGATTTACCCGATTGATCACCAAGACTGGAGAGCTAGGCATTGTTAATCGTACTGATTATGCCCGGGTTACCACCTTTCCCGGACGACCTCTCTCTAACCGTTATGCGTTGAATGTAGTTGATCTTTGTCCGGTCGGAGCTATGACCAGCAAGGACTTCCGTTTTAAACAAAGGGCTTGGTTTTTGACTAAGAGTGAGAGCCTCTGCCATGGCTGCAGTAAAGGCTGCAACATCTATATCGACCACAATAAAGAAAAATACCAAGACGATATCATCTATAGATTCAGGCCTCGGTTGAATCAACAGGTTAATGGCTACTTCATGTGCGATGCTGGCCGGATGACCTATAAGCTTGAAAATGATAACCGTCTTAATACGGCACAAGTTTTTGGGAAAGAGACGAGTCTCAATGAAACTGTAGAGGCCCTACGTCGATCTTTCAGCCAAGCGAAGAAAACTGTACTGCTAGTTTCGCCTAACTGTTCGCTTGAACAGATGCATGCCGTGAAAAAGCTTTCTGCGACCTTTAATACAGTTCTATCAGGATACAGTGACGGATATATCAATGCTGGCGATGGCGATGATTTCTTGATTCATGATGATAAATCTGCCAATCGTACAGCTTTTGCCCTTCTAGGTATAGAAAGTTCCAAATCTGCTTTTGAGGCAGCACTTGACGGAGCAGATCTCTTGGTCAGCTTCCAAAATGATCTCTGTAGATCTCTGGACGACGTAACACTAGCTAAAATCCAGGAGAAAACCAAATTCGTTTACATTGGCAGCTATCAAAATGGATTTTCTGAGAAAGCTTCAATTATTCTCCCAGTTGCATCCTATAGCGAAGATATCGGTACTCTCATCAATGCCGACAATATCCTGCAAAGATATGTGAAAGCTGTTATTAAAAACGTCCAAGTTTCCAATCTCATTCATGTCGTCAATCTCCTTGGAGGTGAAATCAAAAATCACGAAGAGGCACTGACTGACTTGTCGGCAACGATAGCTGCTTTGAACAACATTGACTTAAAGCACATTCCTTCCGAAGGAATAGCATTAACCGGTAAAGAGGTCTCAAATGTCGCAGCTTGATATCTTTCTCCTTGTTCTTAGGGTAGCATTTGCAGCGTTTGTGCCACTCTGCTTCATCGCCGTTTGTGTCTGGATAGAACGGCGCGGATGCGCATTTATTCAAGATCGCTCGGGACCTAACCGAGCTAATATATTCGGATTTAGGGCCGGTGGTTTGGTCCAGAATCTCGCAGAT
>CAITZN010000363.1 GCA_903896915.1 uncultured bacterium | reverse complement strand
CACCGCTCTTCGCTTTAGTCCTTTCAGGACCGCTAGGATCCCCTGCAATGGGTTGTTGAACTCATGAGCGATTGAAGCCGATAGCTTGCCGATTGCCGTAAGTTTTTCTGCATGTAGATACTTCATCTGGGTGTTCTGTAATTCGAGAGTCCGTTGTTCTACCCGTTGCTCCAACTCATTGTTAAGAGCCAGGAGAGCATCTTCGGCTTGCTTGCGAATTTCGATCTCTTGATGTAAAGCAAGGTTAATTTCATCAGTTTGACGTCGAGCGATAATAGCATCCTGCATCATGTTGATGGTGGCCCGGTGGGAGTTGTGCAGTTTGGTGTTAGCGGCCTGCAGTTCGGCAGAGGACTTCTGCAGGCCTTCTTCTGCTCGTTTGCGCGCGAAGGCTTCAACGATCGACGGGGCTAGTGCTTCCAGTGAGTCTTGCTCTATCTGGGTATATCCATTTTCACGGTTGCTCACTGCAATCAGGCCGATGACGCATCCTTCATGCCATAACGGCACGCCGAGGAACGATGTGAGGGGAATATGATTTTCGGGAAGGCCAATGCTGTCCGAGTGGTTTGAGGGGTCGTTAGTGAACAGGCTCTTGCCGTCCAGGATCACCCGGCCATAGATGCCATGAATCTTTACGTTACCGGGAGGCATGGTATGGTCGCTGGAGGCGATGATAGCACTGGCGTTTCTGGTTGTTGTGCAGATGGAGAGGTGTTCGAGTTCGGCATTGTTGATTTTGCCAATGAAACCGAACGGGCTTTGGGTGATATTTTTAGCGATTTCCAGGCAGGATTCGCCAAGGTCTTCCTCGTTGGTGCAGGTCAAAGCGGCTTGCAGGATCTGATTGATACCTGTCAGTTGCTCCTTGCTTTCGCGCAGTCGCCGTTCCGCGGTATGTTTATATAACGCCATCTCGATCTGAATACGAAGATCACGCTCGTCGAAGGGTTTGAGAATGTACCCGAAGGCTTCAGTTTGTCGCGCCCGTTCAACCGTGTTTGCGTCGGAGTGCGCGGTCAGAAACAGAACTGGAACTTTGTAGTTATTATGGATAGACTGTGCCGCCTCGATGCCGTCCATCGCGCCGGTCAGACAGATGTCCATCAACACTAATGCCGGTTGCCGGTCGCGTGTGAGTTGAACAGCTTCTTTTCCGGAACTGGCCATGCCGGCAACCTCGTATCCCAGCTGCCGGACTTTGCTGGCGAGGTCTTCGGCAACGATGCCTTCGTCCTCCACTATCAATATAGAGAGAGTACTCATGATTGTATTCCGTTCAGGCAGAAGGTTACTCTGAATTCAGTGCTCGGGCCGGTTCCTGTTTCCACGGTACCGAGCAGTTGTCTCGTTAAAATCTGCACGAGGCGCAGGCCTAGAGACTCTGATTGCCGCCAGTCCAGTCCTTTAGGGAGGCCGATGCCGTTGTCGCATACACTCAGGCATGCTGTTTCGGTAGCGTGGTCGAATTCCATACTCACCGTCAATTTCCCGCCGTTGTCGTCGGGGAAGGCGTGCTTGAGGGCATTGCCAGCCAGTTCGTTGAGGATCAACCCGCAGGGCACTGCCATCTCGATCGACAGCACAACGGGCTCTATCTGGAGTTGGAGCTGCACCTTTGAAGCTTGAGTGCCGTGGGAACTCCAAAGATATTG
This sequence comes from uncultured bacterium, assembly GCA_903896915.1. GTDB lineage: Bacteria > Desulfobacterota > Desulfobulbia > Desulfobulbales > Desulfobulbaceae > Desulfobulbus. The sequence goes on along the minus strand of CAITZN010000363.1, from coordinate 815 downwards.
CAGCAGACTGGTGGAATAATCGGCAAAGTTTAATTGCGCCAGATTGTCTGTCTGGTACAGTTTTTCGTGGACCATCGCCATCGCCCGGACTCGGTCACGCACATCGCCGAATACCACCCGCATCCGCTCATCGGCCAAGCTGTCAGCCTGCAAACTGACCAGACTGGAGATGACCTGGAGGTTATTCTTGACCCGGTGGTGAATTTCCCGCAGCAAAACATCTTTCTCCGTCAGCGACGCCAATAATTTTTCCTCGGTCTGCTTGAGCCGGCTGATATCGAGATTGATGCCGGCCCAACAGGTGATCTCGCCTTGCTCGTTTTTGACCGGCAAGCCGCGTGTCAGCACATGGTGCCACTGGTCGTCAGCACCTTGGAATCGATGTTCGATGTCCCATCTACTGCCAGTGCGGACACATTCGTGCCACGCCACGATGGTGCGTTCGGCATCATCCGGGTGCAGCATGTCTCCCCATCCGAAATTTGAGCACTGCTCCTGGGTGATGCCGATCATATTGAGAAAACTCTCGCTGGCGTACGTGTTGTGTCCATCGGGAGCGCAGACCCATACCCCATAGTCAATAGACTCGCCTATGCCTCGGTACAGCGCCTCACTCTCTTTTAACTTTTCTTCCATCAGCATGGTTTCGGTCGTTTCCCGGGTGGTGTTGAGAATGGCCCAACCCGCCTCGCCAGGGAGACTGATACGGAACAACGACCAGGTGAAATAGGCCCGTTCTAATGGCCCTCCGGGGGAACGACTGATCATGTTGAGTTCATTGACGGCGTGGTGTGGCTCTCCGGTGGCAAGTACGT
>CAITZN010000362.1 GCA_903896915.1 uncultured bacterium | reverse complement strand
GGGATGGTCAGAAGGACTTGTGTGCGATTTCAAACATAATGATGGCTGCCGCCACTGAGGCGTTGAGCGAATTGAATGAGGCACGCATAGGGATAGTGACCAGAAAATCACACTGTTTTCTGACAAGAGGCCGGATCCCCTTGCCCTCGCTACCAATCACCAGACAGATCGGACCGGAAAATTCGGTGGCGTAAACAGAGGTGGCGTCACTCTCCGCCACGGCTCCGAAGATCCAGAATCCCCTGTCTTTTAAAATCTTGAGCGTCTCTGCCAAGTTGACCACCTGACAGAGATGGAGATGCGAGATCGCCCCGGCGGATGTGCGGGCAACCGTACCGGTTACCGGTACACTCCGCTCGCGCGTCATAATGACGTGGGAAAACCCCGCCGCCAGCGCCGAACGAAGAATGGAGCCAAGATTACGGGGATCCTGGATAGAATCAAGCACCAGAAGTCTTGGTTCATCGGCCCTGTTGTCGCTGACAAGAGTCTCCAACAGGGTCTCCAATGGCATCAGCCGAGCCTCGGTTTGTCGAGCCACAACCCCTTGGTGCCGGCAATGACGCGGAACATGCATCCTTGTGGCATCGACGAAGCGAACCGCAATGGCGAGTTCTTTAGCGCGATCAATGATCTGCTGGAGGCGTGCCCCGGCCTTTCCCTGCTCGATAAAAACTTCACTGATGCCAGCAGCGTTCTGCTGGAGTGCCTCCCAGACTACATTAATCCCCCAGAGCAGGTCGTCTGCAGGCTCATTGGCAGGCGAAGTTTCATTTTTTGACCTCCCTCCCGCCGCTCTCTTTATCCCATCCATCAAAAACCCCACTGCATCGACTGACCGGCAGGTGTTCGCCGCTGCCGACTGCGCTCAGCAATAATAATACTCCGCAAACTCTCCACGGCCTCATCAAGCCTATCATTGATGATCAAAAAATCATAAGCCGTAGCGCATTCCAATTCCTTTCTCGCATTATCAAGGCGCATGAGAAGAGTATCCTCGTTTTCCGTCCCCCGACCCCGCAAGCGACGCTCAAGTTCATGCCGCGAAGGAGGTGCAATAAAGATTGTTACAGGGTTGGCCTGGCTCCGAACTTGCTCAGCGCCCTGTACATCGATATCGAGAATGACATCATAACCAGCCTGCTGATGCCGATCCACTTCCTCAACACTGGTCCCGTACATGTTGCCATGGACGTTAGCCCATTCAAGGAATCCTGACGGCTGTCTATCCCGTATCTGAGAGAAGGTGTCTTTGTCGACGAAATGATAGTCTTTTCCGTCAATTTCCCCAAGCCGCGGCTGCCTGGTGGTATGTGATATTGAAAAAACCAAACCAGGCAAGCTGTTCATAACCCGATTGACAATGGTTGTCTTGCCGCAGCCTGAAGGTGCAGAAAGTACCAACAGCAGCCCCTTATTCATGGCTGCCATCGCCCTTACCCTTGTCAAGCAACAACGCAGGATTACGTTTTTCCTGGTCCAACGTGACGAGACGCTGATTGATGGTTTCTGGCTGGACCGAAGATAACACGAGATGACCGGAATCAAGAATAATGATAGCTCGCGTTCTCCGTCCCTCGGTTACATCAATTATTTTTTTCTCAACTCGAGCATCCTCTTTCAACTTTCTGATAGGCGAAGAGCCAGGATTGACCACAGCAAGAATACGGTTAATCTTTACCGCGTTGCCAAAACCGATATTTACCAATCTGCTGTCCATGGTCGCTCAAACTCTCAATAGAAGGAAACAGCTAACCGAAGGAGAAAAAGATTGCTCTCGACAGGCTGCTATTCAATATTCTGCACCTGTTCACGGAGTTTCTCGATTTCATTTTTCATCTCTACTCCCAGATGGGCAATGCTCGCACTGGCAATTTTTGAAGAGAGGGTATTCACTTCCCGAAGAAATTCCTGCAATAAAAAATCAAGACGCCGCCCTACCGGTTCGTCACTGACAAGAAAAGCTCGAAACTGCGCTATGTGGCTACCAAGCCTGGTAATTTCTTCAGTGACATCACTTTTGTCGGCCATAATTGCGGTTTCCTGAGCAAACCGAACAGGATCGAGATCGAGCCCATCAAGCAACTTGCCTACCCTGCCCCTAAGTTCCGCCTGACGCTGCGACTGTACTTCCGGTATCCGATTTTCGATCTGCTCAACAATTCCCGCAAATTTATCCAGCCGATTCAACAAATCAACTTGTAAAGATTGCCCTTCTTTTTCCCGCATGATGTCGCAATCTATCAGGGCTGCAGCCAGGGCCTGGCTGATCAACAGCCATTCAGTATCCATATCCGGACGCTGTTCTTCAAGGGTAACAACATCACGAAAGGTCAGCATGTCCGAGAGGCTTACTGGAGCAGCAAGGCCGTAATCATTAATCAGTTGTTGCAAACAACGATGATACTGCCGCGCAACACTCTCATTGACCACAAGTTGTGGCACTGCAGCGGAAACACCGAGCAAGCTGAAGGTGACATCGACTCGACCACGGTCCAAGGCAGCGGCGACCATCTTTTTCGTAGGCTCCTCTAGCGCTGCAAAAAGCCGGGGCAGTATCACCCGCTGGTCAAGAAACCGGTGATTCACAGTTCGCACCTCTGCAACCCAGGTCCTGCCTTCGCCTGCCGCCTCGCCACGGCCAAACCCTGTCATACTTCGTGGTCGCATTCCTGTACCTTCCCTAATTGTTTTTGAAAATTTTCACAGTCAACGCATAACCTACTGATTTGACAGTCTGCTATTGGTCGTCTCTGGTAAGTGCCTCGAGTAATTCTGTGGCCGAGACACATGCTGTTCCGACCTTACCGACCACTATGCCTGCGGCGTGATTGGCTAGAACTGCGGCGTCATTCATCGAACATCCAGTTGCAAGCCCCAGGGCAAGCGTTGCCGCCACCGTATCGCCGGCCCCAGTGACGTCATAGACCTCCTTAGCCATGGTTGGAATGGTAACCATATCCTCGTTACCCTGCAGGAGAGCCATCCCTGCTTCACCCCGCGTGATTAATACCGCCTCGCAGCCCAAGTCGTCTCGAATTTTGCGTGCCGCCGCCAGCAGACTACGTTCATCGTCAATCCGCATCCCAGACATCTGCGTAGCTTCATGGTGGTTGGGAGTTATAACAGTTGCTCCAATAAAATATTGTAAATTCTGAGGCTTAGGATCTACAATCAGGGGCAGAATCCGTTTTTCTCGTTCCCTGATCGACTTCAGGAGATGCGACAACTTTGCCATAACTTGCTCGCCAATAACGCCTTTGGCGTAATCAGAAATCATCACAGCGTCAAAGGTATGGACATTGTCTTCAAGATACCCAAAAAGGGTTTCAAGAGATTGCTTCGCGGGAATACCAGTCTGTTCCCTGTCAAAACGAACAATCTGCTGCCCCTGAGCGACGACCCTGGTTTTGATAGTCGTCGGGCGTTGCCCGACGACTAATCCAGCGGTCGATGCCCCAAGGGCTTCAACTAGTTCAACGACTTTTTTCCCCATGAGATCGTCGCCGATAATACCGCATAAAGTGCCAATTCCTCCAAGAGAAATGATATTTCTAAGAACATTGGCACTTCCTCCCAGCAGGAGGTCCTCGCGTTGCACATTGACCACTGGCACTGGCGCTTCAGGAGAAATACGCGAGGCCGTCCCCCAAAGGAAGTGGTCGATAATGATATCACCAATCACCAACACTCTAGCATCGGTGAAGCGAGAAACAATATCTCGAAGAGCTTGTTGCATGGAGCTAGCCAATAAACCTGTTAAATTGTCGCCATTATCACTTCATCACTTTATTCAGTTCTGCAGTAACTTTATCAGAAATATCCGTGGTCTCTGAAGAGTAAAGGACAACATTGCGGGGTAAAATGAGTGAATATCCATCACTTTTTGCCACTTTCTCAACAATCTCCTCCAATTTCTTTAAAATGGGATTAACATTATCTTCCCGCACTTTTTTCAACTCGAGATTTGCTTTATCCTGTTTTTCTTGGAATTCTTGACCTTTTTTCTGAAACGCTTTCCCTTTCTCCTGCTTTACGGCATCACTCCAAGCAGAACCTTTTTTATCCATTTCATTTTTCAGGGCAACAAGATCATTCTCATCTTTTTTTAGCGTACCTTGCAGAGATTTCATTTTTTCTTCAACAACGCCCTGTGCCTTCTGGCCGGCCGTTGAGGCAGAAAGTACCTTTTTCATGTCAATGACACCAATCTTAGTTGCATCCGCAGCTTGGCTATTGATACCGACGGCTGCTACAATCATCATACTACCGATACAGCCGACTACCATTTTTGCAATATTCATAATCGTTGCTCCTTGAAAAATTCATACGTCATCCACCTAACCTTGTTTCCACAGGACAGGCGTGATGAAAGGGTAAATACAAAACCGGGTAGGGGCAAAAGCCCCTACCCGGCTGTTAATTATAGTAGATCTTAATATTGATCAGCTGATTTTACCGAATTGTCCTGATAGATAAAAAGGCGATGCCGGAAGCGCTACATTTACGACTGATACAACTAAACTTCGAACGAAACCACTTTAATCATTTAGAACAAAATATTATTTTACGATAACAAAGTCGTCTCTCCGATTCTGCGCCCATGAAATTTCATCATGGCCGAACAGAAGCAGTTTTTCTTCCCCAAAACTAACGGTGTTCAATTGATCGGCATGCACGCCCAGGTTGACAAGATATGACTTCGCACTCTGCGCACGACGC
>CAITZN010000361.1 GCA_903896915.1 uncultured bacterium | reverse complement strand
TGGATGGTCCGGTACATTCTGGAGACCTGGCAACGAGTGAAGGCAAGAGAAGGCGTAGACCGGCAGGACTGGTACAAAGCCGCAATGGCATCACTCAATTGGGTGCTTTCCCAGCAAAACTCGGACGGTGGTTTTCCTCAGGTTGTGGATATCGACTCCGGCATAAAGTCCGAGTCTGTGGTGTGTGGTCGGACACTGGTAGGTTTGCCGATCATTGCCAAGATTACCGGTGATGACCGCTGCCTTCAGGCCAGTGCCGATATGGAGCGATTCTTACGTCAGAATGTCGAGGGGCGCTTCTGGTACACCGGCCAACATCCGGATTTACCACCGGGTGATTTCGAGCAGGACAGCATCTACAACGTGGTGGAGTACTGGTTGGACAAGTATGACCTGATGGGTGATAAAGACTATCTCGACCGCGCCGTAGCCAATGCTTACTACGCCTTGCTTTATTGGTGTCCAAAGCAGCTTAGTTGGGTAAAAAATCCCACGCAATGCGCGCATAGTGAGCAGGTGTCTTTCAATCAGTATTCTGTCTATTGTTACCAAAACCGGAAGATCCAGTGTCTGGATCGGTTGTTTAAAAAGACTGGTAATCCGTTATTCGAACAGCTCAAGAACCGGGTGATGCAACTCAACTTCTATGTACAGGTCCCTGAAGGCCCGTATAGGGGCTCCATTACTGAATCTATCGCCGATCCTTGGTTGGAGCGCGGAGGAGGGTTTGATTATCGCGGTAACCCATACACCAGCGAATTGGTTGCGGATCTGATGCTGCAAATGATAGATATGGGGTTAGTGAAGATACCTTAGTGATAATCGAAAATTGGATTTGTTCGGATAACTGCTAACCTAATCCAATGCATATTTGGTTCCTTGAGGCAATCGAAAAATGATCACCCCAAAAGAAAATCTGATGAGAGCTATCCTTCGCCAAAATCCCGAGTGGGTGCCATATAACCTGGAAACTGTGCTCTGGTTGTATCCACCATATATTGAACGTCCTTCTCGTGCAGGTTACGATTCATTTGGGGTTTTATGGGATTACTCACCAGAAGCGGAAGGAGGAACATACCCCGCTGTAAACGGGCATACCATTAAAGACCTGGCTAAATGGCATGAACAAATCACTATCCCAGATGTTGATAACATGGATTGGTCTCAAATAACACTGGGATGGGGATATGGAGGTGATAAAGTTCAATTGGATGAAATAGACCGTGAAAACCAAATCGTTTGTGGGATTGTTGAGTTTGGCCTTTTCGAAAGATCCTATTTGCTTTTAGGCATGGAAGCTGCGCTGATGAATTATGTTTCTGAATCTAAAGAAATGGGAGCATTGATTTCTGCGATCGCGGATTTTAAAATTGCGGTGATAACAAAGTTCTATGAGGTTGCCAGGCCGGACATGATCTGGTTCGGAGATGATTGGGGGACGCAGCAAAGTCTCTTTCTACGCCCACCAATATGGCGTGCATTGATAAAGCCACATTTACTGAAGGTATATGACTGCATGAAAGAACGTAACCTCATCATAAACCAGCATTCCTGTGGAAAGATAGAGGCAATCTTCGGGGACATCGTTGAAATGGGTGCAAATATCTGGAATCCATGCCAACCCTGCAACGATCTTGCCAGACTAAAGAAATTATATGGAGATAAGATTGCTTTTGCTGGGGGGATTGACAGCCAATTTATCTTGAATAGGCCGGGCGTAACTGTTGAAGAGGTTCGATCAGAGGTTCGGCGTAGGATTGACGAAATGGCGTATGGAGGAGGATATATTGCCGCGCCCAGCCATAATGTACCGTATAGTCCAGAGATTCTTAGTGCGATGGAGGATGAAATACGGTCTTATGGGAAACTTTATTATGGTAAGTGAAAGTCACTACCGGATTACCTTGTTGAATCGTCAACATATCTTGCGAAGCGTCGTTCATTTTCGCCCTGGAGATCACAGCCGAATATTCCACCTTGGTGATTGGGCTGATCGCATCGGGAAAAACAATTTCGCTCTTATCTCGTCTGGCCGTCTTGGCCTTGATGATA
>CAITZN010000360.1 GCA_903896915.1 uncultured bacterium | reverse complement strand
GCGCATCGCCCCGGAACTCTATCTCAAGCGACTCCTGGTGGGCGGGTTTGAAAAGGTCTTCGAAATTAACCGCAACTTCCGCAACGAAGGCCTGTCCACCCGTCACAATCCGGAATTCACCATGCTCGAATTCTACCAGGCCTACTCCACCTACCACGACCTCATGGACCTTACCGAAGAAATGATCTCCTGGCTGGCCCACGAAGTTACAGGGTCCATGGATATCACTTACCAGGGCGTCCCTGTCAATTTAGCCCCACCCTGGCAGCGGTATACCATGGATGAGGCCCTGGAGCGGATCGCCGGCATCGACCCCGCCATCCTTCAAGACGACGCCGCGGTCATGGCCCTGGCCAAACAAAAAGGGATTGCACTGCAACCTGAGGCAGGTCCAGGCAAGGCCAAGACCGAGCTCTTCGAGCTGCTGGTCGAGGAACGGCTGATCGACCCAACCTTCATCACCTCCTACCCGACCGAGGTGTCACCACTGGCCCGGCGCAATGAGGAAGACCCCTCCGTAACCGACCGCTTCGAGCTTTTCATTACCGGCCGGGAGATCGCCAACGCCTTTTCCGAGCTCAACGACCCCATCGACCAGCGCCAGCGCTTCCAGAAACAGATCGACGAGCGCGGTACGGACGACGAAGTCCATCCTGTCCTTGACCGTGATTATGTCCGCGCCCTGGAATACGGGATGCCTTCGGCAGCCGGCGAGGGGATCGGCATTGACCGATTAGTCATGCTCCTCACCGACGCCCCGTCGATCCGCGATGTCATCCTCTTTCCGCAGATGAAAGCGGAAACCGGCGAGTAACCCACTGCCCATGGCTTCTTTTGAATGGTTTGTCAGCCTGCGCTACCTGCGGGCCAAGCGCAAGCAGAAATTCATCTCGCTGATCACCATCATCTCCATCCTGGGCGTTGCGGTCGGCGTCATGGCCCTGATCGTGGTGCTGTCGGTTTTCACCGGCTTCACCGAAGGACTGCGCGATCAGATCATCGGCGTCAACGCCCATGCCCTGGTGCAGCGTCACGGTGGCGCTATCGCCGATACTTCCGGGGTCACCGGCAAAATCGAGGCAACGGCGGGTGTCGAAGCGACCACTCCCTATATTTACGCACAGGCTCTGATCACCTCGGCTGCCCATTCAACCGGAGTGGTGCTGCGCGGCATTGACACGCCCTCGGCCATGCGGGTGCTCAGTATCGGCCAAAAAATGACAGCTGGTCAACTCACTGATCTCGACCGGCCCCAAGATATCCCGGCCATTGTCCTGGGCCGCGACATGGCCCGGCAGCTGCAGGTCGGAATCGGCAGCAAGGTGCGACTTATCTCGCCTAACGGGCCGCTCTCCCCCATGGGAGTCCTGCCCAAAATCCGGACCTGTATCCTGGTGGGGATTTTTGAAACCGGGATGTTCGAGTACGACTCAACCATGGGCTTCATCAGTTTGGAAACGGCCCGCAGCCTCACCGATCTGCGGCAGGGTGTGCACGGCATAGAGGTCAAAATCAAGAATGTCGACCAGGCCGACCGGACTGCCGCCGCCATCCAGCAGTCCTTGGGCCGGGAATACTCCGCGCGCGACTGGATGCAGCTCAACCAGAACCTCTTTGCCGCCCTCAAACTAGAGAAATTAGGCATTTTCATCGCCCTTGATCTGATCATCCTGGTGGCGGCGCTCAATATCATCAGCGCCCTGATCATGGTGGTCATGGAAAAAAACCGGGATATTGCCATTCTAAAATCCATGGGGGCTACCACCAAGGCGATCATGCGGATCTTCTTTTATCAGGGTATGGTTATCGGCGTTGCCGGGACGATTCTCGGAGTGGGTAGCGGCCTGGCACTCTGCGCCATCCTCAAACACTCCAATCTCATCGAGCTGCCACGCAATGTCTACCCCATGTCCACTATGCCGATCAAGGTGGTGCCACTCGACGTGACCGTGATCGCCATCTCCGCCATCCTCATTACCCTGGTCGCCACCCTGTACCCATCGTGGAAGGCCTCGCGAATCCGCCCGGCAGAGGCCCTCAGCTATGAATAACGACCCGCTTCTCCAAGCCTCGGCCCTGTGCAAATCGTATCGTAGCGGTCTTGACACCATCACGGTACTTGAACAGGTCGACCTGATTGTCCGTCCCAAAGAAATGACCGCCATTGTCGGAGCCTCAGGCTCCGGCAAGACCACCTTGTTGCAGATACTGGGCACCCTCGACCAGCCGAATTCCGGCCAAATTTTTTTCCACGGCACTGAACTTACCGGCAAAAATGAGCCCGACCTGGCTGAGCATCGCAACACCCACATCGGCTTCATCTTTCAGTTTCATCATCTCCTACCTGAATTCTCGGCACTCGAAAACGTGATGATGCCCGGCCTGATCAACGGAAGGTCGCGCTCCGCCATCAAGGCCAAGGCGCAAGAACTTCTCGATCAGGTGGGCTTGGGCAAGCGACTGCAGCACCGGAGCGGAGAGCTCTCCGGCGGCGAACAGCAGCGGGTCGCACTGGCCCGCGCCCTAGTGATGGAACCGGCCCTGCTGCTGGCCGATGAACCCACCGGCAACCTCGATTCAGCCAGCGGCAACCGGGTCTTTTCCCTGCTGCAGGAACTGAGTGAAAACCTCGGGCTGGCCGTGGTGATGGTCACCCACAACATGGAACTGGCGGCTGCCATGGACCACCGTCTCACCCTGGCCGACGGCAACCTCCGCTGAACCAAACCATTTTCGACTTAGGGAAAAGAAATGAAAATCACCTCTCTCTCGTTACGGTTCCTCACTGTCTGCACCCTTCTGCTCTTCGTTGCCGGCTGTGCCAAAACACCAACTTCTGGCCAGTCTCCAATGCCGCCAATACAGGAGCAACAATCCGCCTCCTCTGAGCAAGGGAAAAACAGTATTCCAGGCGACTCCGCGCTGGAGTCTGAACAAGACTGCCGCACTGCTGCCTGCCCTGATGCACGCACGATCAAAGAAAGTGAGCGTGGGCGGGCCAGCTGTTTCCATCTGCAACCGGGTGGAACAGTGACGATCACAAAAGCATCGCAACCAACCCGCTCTGCGGCGAAAGTCACAAAAAAGAAAGGCCAGAAAACTACGGGCAAGACGGTGACCGCCACTAAAAAGAAAGTGCATCAGACAACCGGACGCTGCCAGCCGCAAAGTCTTATCTACGCCCGCTGCCGCACTGGTATCAAGACCTGCAGGCTGGGAGACACCAGCCCGGTGCAATGGTTTGCCTGTGCCAAGAAAAACAAGGCAACTACGTCTATCCCGACAGCAGGGTCGGTGATAGTGCTGGATGTCAACACCCGGCGCGGCATGCCGACCGGCCATCCCGCATATGTCGAAGAGGTCAAAGCCAACAAGGACGGCACATGGATGCTGCGTATCAGCCATACTAATTACGATCGCAAATGCCATCTTGACCTGGATGCCAAGGTCCTTTATCATCCCAAGCAGATGACTGCTACTTTCCAGTCTGGCCCCTGGGGACCGTGGGCCAAGGACTTGAAGGCGCTCGGTTTTATTTTGCATTAAAAGCCCGCGCTACGAACTGAATCGAATCCACAGAAACCGTATGACCAATCCCGAGGCAGGCAACCCAGATCCGCATCGTATCTGTACATTTACCGCCGGGTATTATTCGTCTGATCACATTTCCACAAGGAGATCGAGCATGCTGCATCACTTCCGACTCGCCCTGGCTTTCGGGGCGATCCTCCTCTTTCATCTCTCCCCTTGCGCCCATGCTGAAGTCCCCAAAGTGCCCACCCAGGTGCCCGCCTACTATCGCATCCAGTTGGGCCAGTTTGAGATAACCGCTCTACAGGATGGTTTCACCGAGCATGATACAACGGTGCTGCAGAACATCAACGAAACCGACCTAAGTCACCTCTTGTCCCGAATGTTTGTCGGCAACCCCAAAATGCAGACGTCAGTGAACACCTACCTGATAAACACCGGCACCAACTTGGTTCTCGTCGATGCCGGTGCCGCCAAAATGGCCCGCCCCACACTCGGCTATGTGCTGCAGAACATGAAGGATTCCGGCTATGACCCTAGCCAGGTCGACACGATCATCATCACCCATATGCACAGTGACCATATCGGCGGGCTGATCGACGCGGGAGGCGAGCCGCTCTTCCCGAAGGCTACGGTTTGGGTTCCTCAGACGGAAAGTGACTTCTGGCTATCGCAAAAAAACGCCGATGTAGCGTCTGCTTACATCCAGCCTAATTTCAAAAAGGCTCGCGACACTGCAGCGCCTTATCTGGCCAGCGGCCAGTGGAAAACCTTCAAAGACGGGAGTGTGCTGGTGCCAGGCATTCAGGCCGTTAAAACCCACGGCCATACACCGGGCCATACTGCTTATGCGGTTGAATCTAAAGGGCAGAAGTTGCTGATCTGGGGGGATCTGGTCCATGCCCATTCCATCCAGTTTGCCCACCCGGGCGTATCCATGGAGTTCGACGTCAACCCAAAACAAGCCATAGCCACCCGTAAAAGTATCTTGAAAATGATGGCGGCCAGTAAAACGCTCGTTGCCGGGATGCACCTGCCTTTCCCCGGCATCGGCCATGTCCGGGCCGAGAGCAAGGTAAGTTACGCCTGGGTGCCGATTGAATATGCACCGATGCCAAAGGCTGAGAACAAGGAAGACAAGGGCAAGAACGTCAAAAAATAAATCAGTCCGCTTTTCATTCTGTCTTTTTTATCCCTAAGGAGTCGACATGGCGGGTGGATATACACATCTGACACTGGTCCGTAGTGCTTTACGCGAGGGACGAAAGCGTGTTCCCGCCCTACAGGATGCACTCGACTACTGGGGGCGTTTTACCTATCTCGGCGGTATCAGCCCCGACTATCCCTACCTTGGTCTTGATGCCGACTGGGCCGATCTCATGCACAAGGGCAGGACCAACCAGATGGTCGAATGTGCCATGCCGCTTCTTTATCAGGCACGCCTCGCTCAACCAGATGCCCAGGAGTGGCGGCAGCAATTTGCCTGGCTCTTAGGCTTCGTCTCACACATCATCACCGATGTCACAATACACCCCGTGGTGAACATCCGGGTCGGCAAATACGAATTAAACAAAGAAGACCACCGCCGTTGCGAGATGAACCAAGACGTATGGATTTACAAGGAGATCACCGGACTCGACCTTCACGTTTCCGACAACATGAAGAACGAGATCAGGTCCTGCGGCACGGCTATCGACCTCAATGACGATGTGGAGTTACTCTGGAAGACCTGCCTGGAAAAGGCCTACCATCCTCGGCATATCCATGACGACCAGATCGATAAATGGCATGCCTTCTTTGTCAAACTGGTCGATCTGGCCGAGGTCGGACGTAAGATTCCGGTTTTTGGTCGCCACATGGCCAGCGGTGCCTTGGCCTATCCTGCAAGTGATGAACTTGATCCGAGTTTTTTTGCCGATGTCGAAGTTCCGACCAGTGCCAATGTCAAGAATCTGGACAATCCGGAGAGTCCCGACTTCGAGCAGCCGCAAGATTGCGGCCACCCTTCTTCCTTTACGGCAATTTTCGAGAAAACACGCGGCCATATCCTTGAAGCCTGGAGCGTTTTATCCGATGATATGTTCGGAAGCGACACCAATCTCGGCTCCCGTCACTTGACCGTTTTCGGCGATTGGAGCCTGGACACCGGCATCGATAACGCCAGTAAAAAATTACGGCTCTGGCCCTGGGACGAAAAACTTATCAAGTCCTGATACCGCCTCCGCACACTGACGCAAAGAGACCCGCCTATGGACAAGACATTCAAGATTATTTCCATCACCTTTTTGCGAAGAACTACCGCAACCCTCCTGTGCGGGATTGCTCTCCTCACTACCTCCGCCTGCGCCAAAGGCTGCTACACAGATGAAAAGATGCAGCCATTGGCGGCAACAGCCACTGATCTGGCGCGTGCCGTCATGCGGTTTGCCAAAAACAATCCCGGGGAAGCCGCTTCCCTTGATGACCAGGAACTGGTGCGACGAGCAACCGCCTTTGATCCAAATTTACTCGAATCCTATAAGGGTCTGGTCGTGCGTGGGACCGTGGATGGGATCATCTTGGTTTGCACTGGTGACGGCAGGAGAGGACTCTTCGAAGACGCCGAGTGTTCCGACAAGGTGGATGAACCCGTTTGGCCGGACAAGTCCGCGCCATGTGCATTCACTTTGAAAGTTGAATCGATCTGCCCTTAGAAATACCCTGATTTGACAAATCAATATAGGTTCCGGTAAGAAATAATCGTTTTTTTATAAGGAAGCGATTCTGAAAAATTTAGGAGGCGGTGCATACATCTCGTGTCTCAATTCAGAAAATCCCTGTAGGCTTCCCACTGCCTTCCTTCCAAAGAATAAAAAAAAAGCCGCTTCCCGAAAAGGAAGCGGCTTTAATGTTGAAATTCTACTACAGGGCTGCCAGTCAACTGGCCCGCCCTACACTCTTTATTTCATCCCAAATGCTCCAGTGCTATCTTCAGCATCCGCCGGACCGGTTCGGCAGCACCCCACAACAGCTGATCGCCGACACTGAAGGCGCTCAGGTATTCGGGTCCGAGATTCATCTTACGCAGACGTCCCACCGGAATATCGAGGGTACCGGTAACGCGAGCCGGTGTCAGTTCCTTTAGGGTCTGTTCCTTGGTGTTAGGCACCAGGTACGCCCACTGGTTCTGATTAGCAATGACCTGCTCAATCTCGGCCAGCGGGATGTCCCGCTTGAGCTTGATGGTGAAGGCCTGACTATGACAGCGCATAGCGCCGATGCGCACGCAGCAGCCGTCGATCGGAATCGGCTGACCGGTGATTCCCAGGATCTTGTTGGTCTCGACGCCCCCTTTCCATTCCTCGCGAGTCTGGCCGTTGTCCATGAGGGTATCAATCCAGGGAATGAGACTGCCCGCGAGCGGCGCCCCAAAATTGGTAATGGGAAAGGACGAGTTGCGCAGGGTCTCAACCACATTGCGGTCAAGATCAAGAATAGCCGAGGGATTATCCAGCAGGTGCTCGGCATTTTCCCCGACCAGCCGCATCTGGCCCACCAGCTCCCGCATGTTTTTAGCCCCGGCCCCGGAGGCGGCCTGATAGGTCTGACTGGTGATCCACTCGACCCAACCCTTTTCGAACAGCCCGCCCAAGGCCATCAGCATTAGAGAAACTGTGCAGTTGCCGCCGATGTATTTCTTAATCCCTTTGGCCAAGCCCTGATCAATGACCTTGCGGTTGACAGGGTCAAGGACGATGATGGCGTCCGCATCCATGCGCAGCTTGGAGGCAGCATCAATCCAGTAGCCCGGCCAGCCCAGCTGCATCAGTTGCGGGTAGATCTCGGCAGTATAGCTGCCGCCCTGGCAGCTGACGATGATGTCCATCTCCTTGAGCAGGGCAGCATTGCTCCCATCGAGCAGTTCAAAGACCGTGCCGTTGACCGTCGGCCCTCCCTGTCCGGCCTGCGAGGTGGAAAAAAACCGGGGTTCGTACCCATTGAAATCCCCTTCCTGCCGCATCCGCTCCATAAGCACGGAGCCGACCATGCCACGCCAGCCAACAATACCTACTTTTCTCATAGCTTCCTTCCGCTGTTGATCACAAACGATCACTAAATTTTATTGAATACGAAAATATTTCTTCAACTCTTCGGCAATAACCG
>CAITZN010000359.1 GCA_903896915.1 uncultured bacterium | reverse complement strand
GGTGCTGCCGAGGTCAAGGCTGCCGGAGGCCGGGTGGCTCGGATATCTTTTGAGCATGATCGTTCAACGACAGCCTTGATTGACAAGATCAGGGCAACCGAGCAAACTTGTCCGGTGGGCGGGATTGCAATCACATCTATTGAACATGGGGAGAAATAACCATGACAACGACCACCATCCATATTAGCGGCATGAAGTGTCAGCACTGTGCAGCCACTACCCAAAAAGCCCTGGAAGCTCTTGGCGCTATCGAGGTCCAGATTGATGTAGTTAAGGGCGAGGCCCGTTATAAGGGGTCGATCGATGGCGAGGCCGTGCGGCAGGCCATCGCCGCCAAGGGCTTTACGGTCGTCGATTAGTATAGATTTTTTTTTTGGCGCCCCTCCTCTTCCTTTCTTTATTGAAAGGGCATTGGCTAGGAATTTTCCCGAGTCGGCGCATCTTATTGACTTCCAAGGCCGTGGTGTTATCTTGGCAATATCGCGAATTTGGCGGTTTCGGAGGACGGTCCGGGCCGCTTTTCTTTTGTTGTGGGGAGCAGAATGAAAATTAAGTCTATTCTTTTGTGTGTAGCCGGAGTGGTGCTGGTGTTCGGCTTATTGGCGGGCATCAAGGCTCTGCAGATTCGAGCGATGATTAACCAGGGCAAGCAGATGAAGATGCCCCCTGAGGTCGTGACCGCAGCAAAGGCGCAGCCTGATTCCTGGGAATCCCTGATTACAGCGGTCGGTTCCCTGGAGGCGGTCCAGGGGGTTATGGTCACCGCCGAGATGACCGGCAAGGTGACCGCCATTGCCTTTGAACCCGGAACACGGGTCAAGGCGGGTGATCTGTTGGTGCAGCAGGATATCTCTGCCGAGACTGCGCAGCTGCGAGCGGCCGAAGCCGCAGTCACCTTGGCGAGGATCAACTTTGAGCGTTCAAAAAAGATGCTCGAAACCAAGGTGGTCGCCGAGTCCAGCTTTGACAACGCCGAGGCCCAACTTAAACAGGCGCAGGCCCAAGCCGACAATATCCGGGCCGCAATTGCCAAGAAAACCATTAAAGCGCCTTTCAGCGGCCGATTGGGGATCAGGCTGGTCAATATCGGTCAGATTATCAAAGAAGCTGAAGCCATTGTCTCGCTGCAGGCTCTCGATCCGGTTTTCGTCAATTTCAGTGTGCCCCAACAGCAGCTATCCCAGGTGCGTCCAGGGCTCGAGGTCAGGGTTACCTCGGATGCCCTGCCAGCCGCGCAGGTAGTCGCTGGCAAGATCACCGCCTTGAACCCCAATGTCGAAGCGGCCAGTCGTAATATCAAAGTGCAGGCAACTGTTGCCAACCCCGATGAGTTGCTGCGTCCTGGCATGTTTGCCAATGTGGCTATCGTCCAGCCCATCCAGAATCCGGTGCTGGCTATTCCGGCCACTTCCGTCCTCTACGCGCCGTATAGCGATTCGGTATTTATTGTTGAAGATGCCAAGGTGGAAGAGGGTGGTAAAGCCGGCAAGGTAGTGCGGCAGCAGTTCGTTCGCCTCGGTGAGAAACGCGGCGATTTTGTGGCGGTGCTCTCTGGAGTCAAAGCCGAAGAGACCGTGGTGAGCACCGGGGT
>CAITZN010000358.1 GCA_903896915.1 uncultured bacterium | reverse complement strand
GGGTGCGGCTCAGGGGCTGGCCATACAGAAATTTACTGACGATTATATGTACCCAGATCGAGATCCCATAAGAACTTTTCGGGATGATTTTTGGTGGTGGCGGGGCAACTACAATTTTAGGACATTCAGGAGTTGGGGGACACGAACAGCCTTTAATTGCCCGCTTACGAAGGATTTTACGAACGTAGGCTTTGACTGCTATCTCTACGACACGTGACTCTTCATCCCCTTTAAGCGGCTTATATTGAAGACCACAACGGTCACAATACTTGTCATGAAGCTCATGATGCTCTTCGACGACAGGAAGGTCAGGGCGCTGAGTCCGTCCATGGCTGCGGCTCCCCAGTTGTTGTCCGCGAGGGCGTTTAGTGAGCTGCAGCTGCTTCGGTTGTTTTTCTGTGGGGTTGCAGCCTGCTTCGCTTTTTTTGCCAAAATAGCGGTGACGGAGATCGCGAATCTGAGCTTCAAGTTGCTCAATTTTTTCCCTGAGAAGAGCTTCCCGTTTGCAAGCTCTTATTTCATTCTCTGTTCTTTCTTTTTCGACGAGTGTTATGCGTCCGCAAGCCCTTTGATGCTGTGCTTTCCAAAAATGTTTTTCCCTCTTAAGCTCAGTAAGCTCTTTCTGGGTGATCGTCACCAGGTTGAGCATCGGTGCCATTTGAGATATTACACTCATGGGTGGCAACGGTTGATAAGCAATTAACGTAGTGGGAGATATTTGAGTCATACCCCCCTGTATACGCTATTATTTTCGTTGTGTCCCGTTTTTTCTTTCCAAATAAATCATGTGGTGAGGGGAACCTATGGGTTTAAACGAAGGTATACATTTATCCCCGAAACACCACAAAAATCTTCGCCAAAAAAAAATCACTCACCAGTATCAGCACCGAAGAGAGCACTACCGCCTGCTTGGCTGCAGCACCGACCCCCGCTGCGCCACCTTTTGTGTTAAGCCCAACGTAGCAGGCAGTTATGGCAATTATCACCCCGAACAGCGCCGGCTTGACCACCCCCTCAATCAGATCCTGAAACTGCATGAATTGTGGCAGTCCGCTGAGGTACAAGATCGGGTTAATGCTGTAGCCGGATGCCATGACATAACCGCCAAACACAGAGACTACATCAGTCACAATTGTCAGGAGCGGCAGTGCAATAAGCATTGCAATAAGACGCGGTACGACCAGGCGTTTGATAATATCGGTACCTTCCACTCGCATGGCATCAACCTGCTCTGTTACCACCATCGTTCCCAATTCAGCGGTAATGGCCGACCCGACCCGTCCCGCGACCATCAGTGCGGCCAACACCGGTCCCAACTCCTTGATCATCGTAACCGCCACCATGCCGCCGACATAGCTGGTTGCCGCAAACGGTTTGAGCTGGATCAGTGACTGCAGCGCCATGACCATGCCGGAGAAAAGGCCGGTCAGCGTACAGATGAACAGAGAGGAAAATCCCAAGGTGTCAAATTGGATGGCACATTCACGATAATAGAAAGGACGACGGAAAATGCGCACAAACGCACGCCCCGCCAGAGTGAAGTAACTCTGCAGACCGTGGAAAAAAATAAGCAGAATC
>CAITZN010000357.1 GCA_903896915.1 uncultured bacterium | reverse complement strand
GACTGGATGAGTTGACCGAAATTGAGAATGCGCCGCAGGTTTTTTGCGGTTTGGGGGATAGTGACTGCCAGCAGTTGGTCGCAGGCCTTGGCTGAGGCCAGTTCGTGACTGGCCGGACAGATGCCGCAGGTGCGGGCGGTAAGCGAGGGCATCTCGAAAAATGGTCGGCCTTCGATGAATTTTTCAAAGCCCCGGATCTGGGTGACTTGGAAATGGGCATCATGGACCAGGCCGGAGGGGGCGAGGAAAAGGCTGATCTTGGCATGGCCTTCAATGCGGGTAACTGGCTCGATGGTAATTCGCTTCACCATGACCATCTCCTAGGCGCCGAAACGGGTGTTCAGGTGCAGGTCGGTGATCCGGCCTTCAATCAGAGCGGTGAGAGCGGTAAATAGGGTGTCGGCTGAGGGCGGGCATCCGGGGATAAAGAAATCGACCTCAACGAAATTGTGCAGCGGCAGAGCCTGATTGTTCAAGGTTGGCAATTCTGTTGCCGGGATCTGCGGGTTGAAGGTCTCGCGGTCGAGGTAGACGGCAGCCATCACTTTATCAACGCCGCAGCCATTGCGCATGGCCGGGATATTGCCGGTGACGGCGCAGTCGCCGAGCGCGATTAGCATGCCGGAACGCTCCCGCACGGTCGCAGTTTGTTTTCGTCTTCCGTCGAACTGATTGCACCTTCGATGCAGGCGATGTCCACCCCCTCGGGAAAAACTTTGGCATCAACCAACGGGCTGTAGACAAAATCGACTTTGCCCGCCAGGTCGAGCAGTCGCTCATCCATATCAAGCAGCGACATGTGACAGCCGGAACAGCCGTCGAGCCAGAGGGTAGCGAGTCGCAGTTTCTTCATCTTCGCTCCATGGTGCGATTAAGTACAAGGTAGGGGAGGGAGGGGCGTTTTTTCAGCATCTCGGCCACGGATTTACCTTTTTCAGTAAGTGCCCCAGTCGGGCAGACATGTACGCATTTACCGCAGCTGGTGCAGGTTTCAGAAACACCCCACGGAGTGTCAAAATCCGCAATAATCAGGCTTTGAATGCCTCGATTTTTGACGTCCCAGGTGTGGGCGCCTTCGATCTCTCCACATACTCTGACGCAACGGGTGCAGAGTATGCAGCGGTTATGGTCAAGCACAAAGCGGCTGTGCGAGGCATCGACCGGCAAGGAGGGGTAGAGGTAGGTGAAATTGACATGATCCACTTCATGCTCGCGGGCCAGGTCTTGCAGTTCACAGTGACCGTTGGAAACGCAGACCGAACAGACGTGGTTGCGCTCGGAAAAGAGCAGTTCGATAATGTTGCGCCGGTAGTGAAGCAGTTGTTCGGTATGGGTGGTGACCGCCATGCCCTCCTGGATGCGGGTGACGCAGGAGGGCTGAAGCTTAGCCTGCCCTGCTATTTCGACCATGCACAGCCGACAGGAGCCGTGGGCTGAGAGCCCCTCTAGGTAGCAAAGTGTCGGGATGTAAATGTCGTTTTCACGCGCAATCTGAAGAATAGTTTCTGAGGCTAGCCCGCTGACATGCAGGCCGTTGATGGTCAGGGTGACTATCTGCGCGGTCATGGTTGGCCCTCCAGGTGCGGGTTAGTGGGGGCTTCGATCCGGTCGAGGTATTCCTGGCGGAAATATTTAAGTGTGCTGAGGACCGGATTGGGGGCTGACTGGCCAAGACCGCAGAGGCTGGTGCTTTTCAACAGGTCGCAGAGCATCTCGAGGGTAACAAGGTCGGCGCTGGTTGCCTGGTGCTGACAGAATTTATCCAGCAGGTTGTGGATCTGGGCGGTCCCTACCCGGCAGGGGATGCATTTACCGCAGGACTCATCTCTGCAAAATTGCATGAAATATTTAACGAGTTCAACCATGCTTGTGGTCTCATCGATAACAATCATGCCGCCAGAACCCATGATTGATCCCAAGGCGCTCAGGCTCTCGTAACTCACCGGGGTGTCCAGGTGTTCAGCCGGGATGCAGCCACCCGAAGGACCACCAGTCTGGATGGCCTTGAAGGCATGGCCGTCGGGAATGCCGCCGCCTATCTCGAAGACGATCTCGCGCAGGGTCGTGCCCATAGGCACCTCGATAAGGCCGGTGTGATTAATCTTTCCGGTGAGGGCAAACACCTTGGTGCCCTTGCTCTTTTCCGTACCCACTTCGGAGAACCAGGCTGCCCCGCGGTTGATAATTAGGGGGATGTTGGCATAGGTCTCGACATTGTTGATCAATGTGGGGCAACCCCAGAGCCCTTTTTCAGCAGGGTAGGGCGGCCGAGGCCGTGGGATGCCGCGCCTCCCCTCAATGGATTCGATCAGGGCGGTTTCCTCACCGCAGACAAAGGCACCGGCTCCCAGTCGAATCTGGAGGTTAAGGTCAAAGGCGGCGCCGCAGATGGCATGGCCTAGTAATTTCTTCCGTTCAGCTGCACGGATGGCCAGTTTGAGCCGTTTCACCGCCAGGGGATATTCGGCCCGT
>CAITZN010000356.1 GCA_903896915.1 uncultured bacterium | reverse complement strand
TTAACAACAAACTATCAATACGATCAAGCAGGCCACCATGACCGAACAAGATAGTGCCAGAATCCTTGACGCCCACAGATCTTTTAATCATCGATTCGGTCAGATCGCCAGCTATGCCGACAACAATCAACAGGGCGGCAGCCATAAGCAGAAAAAAAGAATCAACATTTCCGGGATAAAACAGATTGATCCCTTCAGCAAATGCAACCCCCGCAACCAAACCACCGATGCCCCCGGCCACAGTTTTCTTAGGACTAATCTGGGGAAAAAGCTTACGTCCCCCAAACGCCCTGCCCGCATAATAGGCGCCAATATCAGAGCCCGCCACAACTGCAATCAGCATCGTTAGCCAAAACGGACCTTGCGGTAATAAACGAATGAGAACCACATGGGCCATACAGAGAGAGATATAGATACTGCCGAAGCCGCTGAAACAGATATACCTAAACACATCTTCAATAGAGGTGTATCTGTAAAGGGCTACTGCAACGGTCGCGAGAAGGCTAGCTATCACCCCGGCGAGCAAAAAATCACTCCTGCCAAAAAATGCAGCCAGTACTGGAAAAAGGCAGAAAAGAATGGTTACAAACAGGGGGGGGCCGGTGAGAGAAACGCTGGTCATGCGGAAATATTCATGCAGCGCTATGATGGCACCGAAGACGACAACTGCCCAAAAAAGCACAGCAGATCCCCAAAAAAGCAGGGAAAACCAGCCGCCTGCCATAAGAATCCCTGGAATTACACGGCTCATCAATGTTTACTCCGCTTTCACTTGCGCACCGGTCTTGCCGAATCTACGCTGTCGGCGATTAAAAATGTTAATTGCCTCCAAAAACTGATCTTTTTTAAAATCAGGCCATTTTAACTCAGTAAAATAAAGCTCAGTATAGCATGCCTGCCAAAGGAGAAAGTTAGAAAGACGGTTTTCTCCACCAGTACGGATCAGGAGATCAGGATCAGGTTGACCTGCGGTAAAGAGATGGTCGCTGATGGTTGCTTCGGAAATATCTTGCCAATCCAAGGCACCTTCTTGACATTTTTCTGCAAGATTGCGCACAGCCTGGACGAGTTCATTGCGGCCGCCATAATTCAAGGCAAGATTCAGAGTCATGCCGCTGCATAATCGGGTTTCGGCAATGGTTTGTTGAAGAACTGCCTGAACATCCGTTGGTAGGCGATCCTGCTGCCCGAGACAGCAAAGACGGACATCATTTTTCAGCATGGTTCTCAATTCAGACTGCAGAAAACTCTTCAAGAGTCCCATTAAACCGGTAACTTCACTGGAAGGTCGCCCCCAGTTCTCTGTTGAAAACGCATATAAGGTCAGAAACGCGACTCCAAGAGTTCTTGCTGTTTCAACGACTTCTCTAACCGAATCCACTCCGGCTTTATGTCCGAACAATCGAGGACGGTTTCGCTCCTCAGCCCAGCGACCATTACCATCCATAATAATGGCGACATGGCGGGGAATAAAGATGTTATTCTGTAATTCAACCACGGAGTCTTGCGCTCATAAAGGGGTGGGAGATTAGACCTCCATAACTTCCTTTTCCTTACCGCCAGCTATCTCGTCAACCTGGCTGATAAAACCATCAGTAACCTTTTGCGCCTCATCCTGCAGACGAAACATCTCGTCTTCAGAGAGTTCTTTATCATTCTTGAGCTTTTTCAAAGTCTCGATTGAGTCCCTGCGGACATTACGGATTGCAACTTTATACTCTTCGCTAATCTTTTTCACCTGCTTGACTAGATCTTTCCGACGCTCACCAGTGAGCGGAGGTATCGTCAAACGGACCACGTTGCCGTCGCTTGCAGGAGTAAGCCCCAAACCGGAGGCAAGGATCGCCTTTTCGATGGCGGGCAGAACCTGCGGGTCCCATGGTTTGATAACGATCATGTTATTTTCTGGAATTGTCATAGATCCGACCTGATCCATGGACACCTGGGAACCATAGGCTTTCACTTTGATCCCATCAAACAGAGAAAGCGATGCACGACCGGTGCGAATCTTTACGAGCTCACGTTTAAGTGCATCAATACTTGACGCCATTTTCTCTTTCAATTGAACAATGATAGCATTTTTCATATCACCCTCACAAAACGTAATCCTGAAGTCTCGGATTGAAGAAGTTCAAATTAAAAAAAGGTTCTTTCATGTTGATGAGGACAAAACTATAGTCCTAGGTCGTGATCAGCGTACCGACATCTTCTCCCATGACTGCCTTAACGATATTTCCCGGCTTCGTCATATTGAACACGAAAATGGGTAGATTGTTGTCACGAGCAAGAGAAATCCCAGCGGCATCCATGATTCTGAGATCGTCGCGCAAGACGGTCGAATAGGTAAGAGTATGATAACGAACCGCATTTTCGTCCTTCTCCGGATCGCGGTCATAAACACCATCAACTCTTGTGGCTTTCATTATCACATCAGCTTTTATTTCCAAGGCCCGCAAAACAGCTGCGGTGTCGGTTGTGAAATAGGGATTGCCAGTGCCGGCGGCAAAGATAACCACTCGATTGTTTTCGAGATGTTCAAGAGCTTTCAACCGCTCATAGGGTTCACAGACGTTCAGCATCGTTATAGCAGACATAACCTTGGCAGAGATTCCTATACTCTCAAGCCCATCCTGAACAGCCAAAGAATTCATAACCGTTCCGAGCATTCCCATATTATCAGCCGAACTCCTGTCCATACCGCTAGCGGCTCCGGAGACACCTCGGAAAATATTACCTGCACCCACAACTAGAGCCAGTTCAACCCCGAGTTTATCGAGGGCTTGAATTTCACGGGATAAAAATCGAATCACGTCGGTACTTATGCCATAGGCTTTGTCGCCCATCAGCGCTTCACCGCTTATTTTCAAGAGTACTCTCTTAAATTTCATCCAACCTACCCCTACGACTCGTACACAACAAGACAGAAAGACGGGTTTAGAAGTCCCGTCTTTCTGCAATTCAACTTGACGATATTATTATGAGTATCAGCCGATCTGGAAACGAGCGAATTTTTTTATGGAAATATTTTCCCCCATTTTCCCAACCAATTCATTTAGCAAATCCTGCACGGTTAGATCAGGATTTTTCACATATTTCTGCTCGAGTAGGCAAATATCTGCGAGATATTTTTCGACCTTGCCGCCCACTATCTTCTCGATAATTTGCTGAGGTTTCCCAGATTCCAACGCTTGATTGATGTAAATATCTTTTTCCCGTTGAAGGATTTCCGCAGGGACTTCTTCGCGACTAACAGCAACGGGATTAACTGCTGCGATATGCATGGCGATATCTTTAGCAAAGGCCTTGAAGTCATCGGTCTTGGCAACAAAATCAGTCTCACATCCCACTTCAATCATAACACCAAGCTTTGCACCGGCATGGATGTAAGTCTCAACAATGCCTTCCTTAGTTTCGCGACCAGCACGTTTCGCAGCAACAGCCAATCCTTTCTGACGTAAGAAATCAACAGCCTTCTCCATATCACCCGCTGTTTCGCCCAAGGCTTTTTTGCAGTCCATCATACCGGCATTAGTTTTATCCCGGAGTTCTTTGACCATCTGGCTTGTAATATTCACAATGCTATCTCCTTGGTTACAGAATACGAACCATCTACAATCTAAGAAAAATAAAAAATTGTTAACAACATATAAAAAAATCCACCACAACGTGTGGAAGGAAATATTGAGAATTAAAATCCAAACAAAATACTATCTCGTTATTCCTCATCAATCTTAGCGGCCAGATCCTCATCAACATCCTGAGTCATAGCAGTTTCGAGTTCATCGATGTTTGGTTCCGCCTCTTCACCGCGACGCGCCTTACCCTCAAGTACAGCTTCGGCCATCATCGAGGTGATCAGCTTAATGGCACGAATGGCATCATCGTTTCCTGGTATTACAAAATCGATCCCTGCTGGATCGCAATTAGTATCGGTTAATGCTACGACAGGAATACCGAGTTTAACCGCTTCGCCAACAGCAATATCTTCTTTTTTGGGATCAACAACAAAAAGAACATCAGGAAGAGAGCGCATATTCTTGATACCACCGATGTTCCGATCAAGCTTTATCCTCTCCTTCTCCATCTGTAATATTTCTTTCTTAGGAAACCGATTAATCGAACCATCAGCTTGCATGGCTTCAATTTTTTTCAAACGATCAACCGAATGCTTGATAGTTTGAAAGTTCGTCATCATTCCACCAAGCCATCGATGATTAATATAAAACATACCACACCGATCGGCTTCTTCTTTAATAATGGCCTGTCCCTGTCGCTTGGTGCCAACAAAAAGAACTGTGCCACCTCCCGTGATCGCATCAACCATATAATGGTATGCCTTCCTGAACAATTTCATGGTGATATCAAGATTAACAATATAAATTCCGTTCCGAGGTCCGTAAATATAAGGCTTCATTTTCGGATTCCATCTTCTTGTTTGATGACCAAAATGAAGCCCTGCCTCGAGCATTTGACGCATTGTTACTGGTGCCATGAAAATCTCCTGTTTTTGGTTGATTCCACCATCCCGACAGCCAATTCTGTTTAAGACAGAACACCAAAGGCTTATTATGGGATGTGAGTAGTTATATTGCTTGCCTTTCTAAAACAAACAACCGTTCAAAGAAACAAAAT
>CAITZN010000355.1 GCA_903896915.1 uncultured bacterium | reverse complement strand
TCCTCGCTAAAGACAAAGGCATCCTCCCGGCAGCCAAACAGGGTGTTCACCGCACCCACCATAGCGGGAGTCGAGCGGTAATTGGTGGCCAGGGTGTAGCGGTTTTGCGGCGGCGTGTCGCGGCGCGCCTTAATATAGGTGAAAATGTCAGCGCCGCGAAAGCTATAGATCGCCTGTTTGGGATCACCAATCATAAATAAAGCCTGGGAGGCCCGGCCAAAGATCCGGGCGAACAACCGGTATTGCAACGGATCGGTATCCTGGAATTCATCGACCAGGGCTGCCGGAAAGCGGGCTGCAATCCGGGCGGCCAGAAGCGGACCGGTTCGGGGGCTATCCAAGGCCATGTCCAAGCGGGTGAGCAGATCATCGAAGGCAAGCCAGTCCTGTTGCTGTTTGCGCCGCTCCAACTCATCTTGCAGATAACCTCGAGCCGTATGCAGGACACTGAACCCAAGGTCGGCAAGGTACGCCTGAAAACAAGCGAAAAACTGGTCAAACAGGATAAAAAAGGAATGGGCGGGCGGTGGCTGTTTGCTTTTTTTCAGGAGCCCGGTCATGGTCGAGGTGGCCAGCTTTTCGATCCCCTTGGGCAGGAGCAAGGGTAATTCGGGAGACGTTGCCAGGGTGTCCATGGCCGCCAAGAGTTCCGGCACCCGGTCCTGAAGCCGATAAGCCTTGTCGCTGCGCTGCAGGCAGGGATTATGTTCCAGAATGGCCCGCACTGCGTCACGATCCGTAACCCAGGCTTGCCGAACCTGTGCAAAGAGCGCCCGACTGGCCGTGGTCAGTTGGTTGCCCTGGGCGCTGTCCACCTTCGGCACAATCTCAGCTGCCAGTGCGGTGGCCGCAGGGCCCAGCGCCTTGAGCAAACCCTCAGGCTCCTTCCAGGTGGCCGCAGCCCAAGCCGCCTCCTCAATAGAGGCCGAATAAAAACGGTTCCGCCAATAGTCCTCGATAATCTCACGGCGAAGCGCAGTTTCGCTTTCCAGCAGAGTAAGCTCGAAGGGTAAACCGGACTCAAAGGCGTGATCCTGGAGCATCCGCTGGCAAAAGCCATGGATGGTATAGATGGCCGCCTCATCCATCCGCACCAGGGCATCGTTCAGCAGCCGCTTGCCAAGATCCGGGGGGATGGCGGCCAGCAGGGCGACCAATTGCGGGTCGGCCTCTCCCCGTTGTTCAAGGGTGTCGAGGGTCTCGCGCAGCCGCCTGCGGATGCGATCGCGTAACTCGCTGGTGGCGGCCCGGGTGAAGGTCACCACCAGAATCTGATCCACTGCCAGCTGGCGTTCGAGCAGCAGACGGATAAAAAGCAGGGCCAGGGTATAGGTTTTGCCGGTGCCGGCGCTCGCCTCCAAGAGGCGGCGACCCTGGAGGGGAAGGGTGAGCGGATCAAGTGGCTGCACGCTCTACCTCCAGGTGGTCGAAAATCGGTGTGAAAAGGTGGGTCAGGGCGATGAATTGGTCATCCAGCGGATCGGTCTCGCGGAAAACAGTGCTGTTGGCCAGCTCCGAACCTTCCCCGCTCGTGGCAAATCCATCTTCCCAGACAGCGCGTGCCTTGTCTCGCTCCCTGCCGCTCCCTGCGGCCTCGGCCCAGGCCCGGCTCGTTTCCGGGAAGAAATGGAGCGGTGCCTGCAAACCCTGCCAGTAATAATCAAGCAGTTCCCGAAGATAGTGCTCCGGATCGGCCACCGGCTGGAGAATGTGGATGGCCACGGAGCTCACCCCCCGGGAGGTGTCCCGGGCCGCATGCGTTGAGCACAGCGCCACACCCGGCGGGGCCAGCAGGTTGAGCAGCAAATGCAGGATCCACAACTCGATCAAGTCGGTTCCTTTCAGTGCTGCGCTCCGCCAGGTGATCCGGCCCTCTGTGTATACATCAGTCAGCCATCCGTTGAGCTGAAAAGGACCCAACGCGCAATCGACCTCCAATGGCGTCAACGGGGCGGTCAACAGCGGTCGCATCTGGTCGGCGAAAGGACCACTGCTCACGGCGATCCCGGTGAACTGGGCGAGACCGAAGCCCCCCTGAGGCAGGCGGCCGCTGCTGGTCAGGTTGGTAAACACCTGCTCCGACGACCGGTTGCAGAGCAGGTCGTGGACCATTTTCTGCCGCACCTGATACTGCTGTAACGGGTCAAGGATAAACGGTTCACTTTCCTCGATCCCAGCCTCCTCTTCCCACAACTGCAGGCCGACAATCTGTTCGAGAAAAAATCGGGTTGGATGACGCCAGAATCGGACCAGTTGGCGGATATCGACCGAACGCCATTCCGGTCCGGGGGCCTCCAAGGCTGCGGCAAGGAAAGGCCGAAAATCGTTTTCCCGGCCCGCAGGCTGCCAGGCTGGGTTGTAACTGGCGGTGGCGGCGGTGCCGTCAAAACAGCGCGGGCTGAAGGGCTGCATCGGGTGCTGGGTGGTCAAGTGGGCAGCGACTGTCCCGGCCGGAACGATACAGCTCTGGTTGAGATAATCCTGCAGTTCGCAGACCACCACCGAGGGCGGAGCCACGCTGTCATCGCGCTGACTGCGGCCCACCCAGGACAGGGCAAGCAGATCACGGGCGGAAAGCAAGGCCTCGAGAAAGAGATAGCGGTCGTCATGACGGCGGTTACGATCGCCAAGGCGAGGCTCTTGCGCCATCAAATCAAAGGCAGCGGGATGCTGAGTGCGGGGAAAATCGCCATCGTTCATTCCCAGCAACCAGATGATACGAAATGGCACTGAGCGCATCGGCACCATATTGCAAAACGTTACCCGGCCGCTGAGAAACGCCTGCCCGCCGCCCGGCTGGGCAAGCGTTTCTTCCAGGTGGCGTTTGACAATTGTAGGGGCCAGATCTTCCGTATAACCGGCAAGCTGGCAGTGGGTTTTGAAACCATTAATCGATTCCCGCAAGGTGGCGAGACCCTGGTTCTCCAGATCGGGATCGAAAAAATCCTCCAGCATCTCCAGCAACCGGCGGCACCAATCTTCAGGGTTCCCGCTCGCCTCCAGGCGGCGGCGCCAGTGCGCCAGGGTTTCGATCAGGGTGAGGAAGCCGCCGAGCTCACCGGCCTCGCTGCCAGCAAGATGGGCATAGGGCAGAAGGCCCCGATAGGGCTCCTCGCACTCGCCCATCAGATAGCCGAGCAGCAAACGATCGAAACCAAATTGCCAGCTGTGTTGATGGGCGGCGTCCACTCCGAGTTGCTGACGATGCTCCTGGTCCAGGCCCCAGCGAATGCCCGAATCCCTGACCCAGGAGTGCAGGCGAGGCAGGATAGCCGGATCAAGGCCAAAACGGCGATGCAAAACGGTGGTCTCGCAGAGAGCGAGAACTTCGGGCGCGGTGAAACGTCCAGAGAGAAGATCGAGTAGTTCAAGAAAGCAGCGGACTCCTGGTTGCTCCCGATGCAGAGATTGATCGGCGATCGACCAAGGGATGCGCCTTTCCTGGCTTGCCTCGCCGAAGACCCCGGCAATGGCGCCTGCATACACCTCAATATCCGGGGCGGTCACCAGGATATCGCCTGGGGTCAGATCCGGATACTGCTGAAAACAGTCGAGTAAACGGTCATGCAGGACCTGGATCTCCCGCAGCGGAGAAAAGCAGCGATGAAATTGCAGCGAGCAGTCTGCCGGATGCAGCACATGCCGTTCCTGGTCAGGCACTGAACGGTCCTGGAGATCGAGAATGTCGTTTTGCAGGGTGGCCAGAAGATGCTGGGAATCATTTTCCCGGTAGAGATCGACCTCCTGCAAGGGGTAATCGAGCAGCTGCCTGAAAAAATCCTGACCAGTTCTTCCCAGGGAGACCAGGAGGGGATTGCCCTGATCATAGTAGGGATCAAGATCAGGTAAAGAGAGGGAGGGGGCCTTCTTCTCCAGACCGGCCACCTGCCGGGCAGAAACCAGATCGCCCCAGTAGTGACGGCAAGGACTGAGGTGAAAGAGGTGGACCTCGCTCCGCTCGCTGACCTGCTCGACAATCTCCAGATATACCGGGGCCAGGGAGTTGATCCCAAACAGATGCAACCGTTTGGGGAACCCGAAGTCCTGGTCTGGAATCCGGGTCAGGGTCCGGCGGAATTGCTCGGGAAGGCGGGCTCGATGCGGGATGGCAGTGGCGGTCAACTGTCGCCAGAGCAGAGCCTGCCAGTGCTCTTCCCCGAGATGCTGCTCCCAGCGGGTTAGGAGGTCCGAACGATAGACCTGGTATTGGTCAAAAACCTCGCTAATCCGTGCGGCCAGTTGATAGTGCTTGCAGCCATCATCGTCGTTCTGCAGATAGGCGGCGATTTCTCCGAAGGCAGGATGCCCCAGGGACTGCGGGAGCAGAGCGGCAATGCGCCAACGCAACACCGGTTTGGCAAAGAGATCCTCAGCAATAGCATCCTCAGAAATATGGTGGAACAGGTCCCAGACAAAACGGGCGGGCAGGGGAAATTGGAGATTGGCCGCGATCCCGGTGACAAAGGCAATCTGCTGCGCGACCCATTGCGCCATGCCCTGATTGTGCACGACGATGATCTCCGGCACCAAGGGATCGTCCAACGGCTCCCGCATGACGGCGCACAGCTGTTCAAAAAGGTGCTCCAGCCGGTTG